>JBDKVE010000157.1:0-15320 GCA_039679345.1 Anaerohalosphaeraceae bacterium | reverse complement strand
CAACGGTGCGATACATGTGACGCAATGAAAGCCCACGGCGTTCCCGATCTGAACTGTCATACAAAAGTTCATAGGTTCTGAAGGAAACGAATTTATCACCAGGTTTGATAGTGATATCAGGTCCCTTTGGCAAGGCGGAAACAAGCATACAGGGCGTCTGACACCGATAATTGACCTGAGTTTTATACTCCGGGTCGGGCACCCAAAGGCATGTCTTATTCGCTCCTGCCGCGGTCATCCCACCGAATTCATAATCGCTTTCGGCATGGATATTTAACGGCATCCAGATGGGAGAATCATCAACGGGGGATTCGCCTTCAACCAGCGCCAGAATCTCGCTTTTGAATGAATTCAGTTTTACCGGCCTTTCGGATCCGTTTTGCATCTCAATCCATTTGCACAGAACCGGGATGCCATCGTACATCTCATAATACACTGAGAAAGTGACATCTTTCAGATGAACCTTCTCTTGTATAAGACGCGCACGTTCGTTAGCGGGGAAAGCCTGCGGAGCATTAGGTTCAGATGCACTCGGCAAAGAAAAATCCAACCGCAAAGCAATACCCGCCGGCGGCCAGATTGATTGGCTGTTGTAGCGTGTTCTCTTCCATGGAAAGGGTGCTTGTGTCTTTTCAACAGAGATATTTTTAATCTGAAATGCTGTGGGGTCTGAAGTCAGCATATTAATCCATTCCGGAAGTAAAAAGGCATAATTGGGCTGGCCTTTCAGGCCGCCAATCTCAAACGGCAGGCCATCCAGTTCTACTGTTGCTTCCGGTTTTACACCGCGAACCATGGATTGGCCGGTGATATGATTATCCATTGCGACAGTTGCCGCATTGGGGACAAGCCTGAATGTCCTGCTGATAAGGCCGTTTGTTAAAACCAGTTCTTTCAGGTTCTCCGTGCGATAAATCCCGGTCGGTATTTTTGTCGGATAAACAAGCCAGTCAGCCTCGATAGTCCCCTTCGTAGGCTCAGAAAGCAACGGCAACGCCTGGATTGAGGCCGTCAGGTCCTTTTGCCTTTGCGGCGGGTCTGCCCAAAGCATTGCAGATACCGTCAAAAGAACAGATAACTCAATCCGTATTGCTAAAATACCTGATCGTTTCATTTCAGCACTCCTGTTCTGAAAGCATCAGACACGTTAAGTTTTCTCAAAGGGTGGACTCTGTCCACGCGGTTTTTTATCTGTTTTATTTGGCATATTTCACCGGATCGGCCAGACTGTCACTCCCGTCTGCCTGTTACGGCCTGCCCTTTGGGTACTGCGGCAGGTGTTCATCGATATACGCCCACGGCACAGCCCGTTCTGTCCATGTCTGACAGCTTGGCCGGACCACCTCCGGGTTATCCAGGCTGCCTGCCTTGATAAACACAAGATCCGGGCACTTCTCGGCCCGCGTAAACAGCGGCGAGCCGCACTCCGGGCAGAACTCCCGCGTAATATTCCGCCCGCTGTCGGCTTTGGTGGTATATTCCTTGACCTTGCCGCGCACAATCCGCAGCCTGGCCGCCGCCGAAACCACGCCCACGGTGTACGGTCCCCCCGTCGCCCGCTTGCAGTCATCACAATGACAATAACTCGACTCCCCAATCTCCCCCGCGTACTCGTATCGAACCGCTCCGCACAAACATCCGCCGGTGATTACCTTGTCCATATCATCCTTCCCTTTCATTAAGTCTATGGTATCCATTAAAAAGCCCAAAGGCCACGATAATCCCTTACGAAATTTCTTCCCAACCTGCCTGGCTATTTAAATTCTCAAATATATTTCTATTTTCCTCAAAATAATAATCTTATTAACCAAGCTACTAAACCCACAACCCCAATAAGGATTCCCGGGCTTATCCACACAATACCGATACCGTTTACTATAGTTCTAATGCGTTCTCTTGTTCTTTGAAAGGCTACGACCGGGCTGAAGAGAAGACTGAGCAAAAGTCCAACGAAAACGCCATAAAGACCGAACATTAAAAAACTTTTATTGAAAACAAGTCCCCAAATACCTACTACGATACCGTAATATGCTATCAACTGAAAAGAAACAAAAACAGCAGTCATTACAGATTCACTTCTATGGATTGGGGTATACTTGGCATTTATTTCTTCGCCCAACATCTTCATCACATTTATGTCGTTCGTATCTTTGCCTTGCGATTCAGCTTGAGCGATGATTTTATCAGCGATGTTAGCCTTCCATTGTAGTGTTTCCAAAAAGAAAAGATCGTTATCTTTAATCTCTGTTAAATCATATGACATAAGTTGGCCTGCTCTTTATTTTCCATTAGTAGCATTTGGTCTAGAATATAATTCTGCTTTAATATATCTTCCTTTGTCTTTCTTTTTCAATTTGCACTCCTATATAATAACCGGTCGTTCCATATTTTCTACGAAATTACCCGGCCCATGTCTTATCGATTTCATCCGGCATATTTGACCGGGTCGGTCAAGCCTGCTTCGGCGAAGCCTTTGAGCCGTAATTGGCACGAGTCGCAATGGCCGCAGGGCCGGCCCTGTTCGTCCGGGTCGTAACAGCTATGCGTCAGGGAATAATCCACCTTGAGCCGCGTGCCTGTCTGGATAATCTGTGCCTTGGTCATCCGGATGATGGGGGTATGGATTTTGAATCGCCCCTTGCCCTCCACGGCAATCGCGGTCGCCAGGTTGGCCATCTTTTCGAAGGCCTCGATATACTCCGGCCGGCAATCCGGATAGCCGCTGTAGTCCATCGCGTTGACCCCGATAAAGATATCAAACCCCCCCAGCACCTCCGCATACGCCAGGGCATACGACAAAAAGATGGTGTTGCGGGCCGGCACATAGGTAATGGGTATCCCCTGCGACATATCCTGTCGGTCCTTGGGTACTTCGAGGGCCATATCGGTCAGGGCCGACCCGCCAATCCCGGCCAGGTCAATATCGATAATCCGGTGTTCCTTCGCTCCCATCGTGGTTGCCACCCGGCAGGCGGCGGTCAGCTCCACCTCGTGCCGCTGGCCATAACGGAACGACAGGGCGTAACAGGTAAAGCCTTGATTAAGGGCGATGGCCAGCGTGGTGGCCGAATCAAGACCTCCGCTAACCAGAATAACGGCTTTTCGGGTATTCGTTTGGGGCATTTCCATCTTCAACTTCTTGCAAAAGTCTCAATTTCCAGTACAATAACCAGCGTTACTATACCAGTTTTTGAAAAAAGGGCAATTGCATGAGCGAAAAACCGCAATTTGAGCTGTTTGATAACCCCCGGCCGGGACGGGATTATAAAATCACCATCCGATGTCCGGAATTTACCAGCGTATGTCCCAAGACCGGCCAGCCGGACTTTGGGGTCATCACGATAGACTACACCCCCGAGAAGTCTTGTATCGAGCTGAAGAGTCTGAAGTTTTATATGCAGAGTTATCGCAATAAGGGCGTCTTTTATGAACGGCTGACCAATGAGATACTGGACGACCTTGTTGAATCCTGCAAGCCGCGATGGATGCGGGTGACCTCGCAGTTTACGCCGCGCGGCGGGATTACCACGGATGTAACCGCAGAGTATCGAACCGAAAAGTAAAGGAGTTCAACGATGCCGATTAGTTTCCATTGCGAATGCTGTAAGCAGAAAATCAAGGCGCCGGATGCGGCCGGGGGCAAGTGGGGCAGTTGTCCCTTTTGCAAGCATCGCTGTTATATCCCGCTGCCCAAATCAGATGATGAGCCGGAGCTGAAGCTGGCGCCGATCGATGAGGGGGAGGAAACGAAAATCGGGATGCTGATGAACCAGACTTATACGCTGACCCGCGAGCTTCTGCATGAAAAGGATACTCCCGCGGAACCTGCCGGCATCGGCGGCGATAAGGCTGTGGATGAGAAGGCGGTTATCAAGATGTGCATCCTGTACCTGCGGCAGATGGCGGATGCGGAACTGGACGGCGCGGAAAAGTCCATCGCCAAGATGAAGATATATAAGCGAACGGCGCTGCGGGTGCTGTCGTCGATGGCCCGGGCGGAGAAACCCGAGCCGGAGTTGTCGGATATCCCGGATAAGATTTTACAGGGGCTGATTCACGACGCGGAGGCCAAGCTGTCGTCGTAAACAGCTAGCGATTAATTGAGTTGTACAATGCCTGCACAATGGATTGTGTGGGCATTTTTTATTGGATTTCTAATTTGCCAATTCGTCGGGGTGTTCAAGCTGTTTTTTGACATAGTCGAGGAACTGGGCCGCGTCGGCTCCGTTGGCGATGCGGTGATCGACCGACAAATTCAGGTTCATAATCTTTCGGATTAGAATATCGCCTTTGCCGGATGGCATCGGTGTACTGATTATGCGTCCGACGCCGAGGATGCTGCATTGTCCCGGCACCACAATCGGGATAAAGGAATCGATTCCCATACCGCCGAGATTGCTGATGGTGATGCATCCTCCGGCCAGGTCGTCGGCGGTGAGTTTGTTGTCTTTGGCGCGGGCGATAAGATCGCGTCCGGCGGCGGCGATTTGCTCAAGAGTCTTGCCGCCGACATCCCGCACGACGGGTGCGACCAGACCCTGGCCCGCAGCGATTGCAAGGCCGATGTCGATGGTGGGCGACAGGATGATGTAGTCGTGCCCCAGTTGGCCGGTCATGATGGGGTATTGCTTCATGCCTTTGGCCAGCGCGGCCATGATGAAATCATTGAAGGAATATTTTTCGGCGGCGGTTTTGTTGAGGCGATCGCGCAGGTCGGACAGGTCTGTAATATCGGCCCGGATGTTCAGATAGAAGCAGGGGATTTGCTGTTTGGATTCGAGCATTTTATCGGCGATGATTTTCTGCCAGCGGTTCAGGGGAATTTTGGTCCCAGCGGCAATCTCCGGCAGCGGTGTCTTGGCCTCGGCGGGCAGGGTCTCGATGGCGCTGAGAGGGCCTGCGACGGGGCGGACTTTGCTGAGGATTTGATCGACAGGCGTCTGGGCGGATGGCACAGGGCCGGTGCTGGGAATCCTTGAATTCAGAGGCTGGTGTACGCCTAATTCGGCCTGCAGACTGTTCAGGATGGCCGGATCGATGGTTTCGTTGGGCTGGCCGAGCATGAAAAGCGGAGCCCCGATATCGAGAGTCTGGCCTTCTGAGCAGAAGATGTGGCGGATGGTCCCGGCGGCGGGGGATTCAAGTTCAAGAGTTGCTTTGTCCGTTTCCAGCTCGCAAAGAATCTGCCCCTTGCCGACGGTGTGATTCAGGCCGACCTTTAAGGCGACAATGGTGGCCTGTTTCATCGCCTTGCCTAACTGCGGTAATCTGACTTCCTGTGCCATAGTTATCCAATCCTGATTCTGCTCAATTTAAATCGCCTTGTGTTCAGTTGCTGACTCCTTGCCCACGCGGGGGTCGGAACACGAAACATAGTCAAATCGATGCGATTTTGCAAATCCTTTTTAAAATGGCTTTGTTTTGGCAGGCACGGCCTGCTTCTATGCCGCGAGGGGATACGGGGTTACGCTGCTCTACGCAGGCGCGACGATCCCAATTGGGTTTGTTTGGTGAGAAACAAGTATATTAAGGATGCAAGGATATATGGATACAGGAATTGGAATTTGGCTTTATTTCGTTTTTTACTGGATATCATGGTATTCATCCTTTGTACAAGTTCGTAGTTCATGGTTCGTAGTTCGTAGTTTGTAGAAAAAGCTGCAAACTTGGTCGGGAATTGATGTCCGCGGGCCTCCCTTAACCCAGCCTATTCCAGCCTATTATATATGTCAGTTGCCAAGGAAAAGTTGCTAACAAAATCGGAAATATTTTAATTTTTAAATGGATATTGTAAGTTGGGATATGGAGAATATTTTTAATCATGAAGAGAAAAATAAATATGAGAATTGTCGATTTATGATTCTGCGATTGTTTATCGGATTATGGGCGGGCTTGGTTGATATGATAGACTTGGACATCATGGACGGTGAACATGTCGCCCCGTTTGCCTCGATTACTTTGACCACAAGACAATCATGAAGGCCGTTGATTGCAACGCGAATTAGCCATTGACGCCATAGTTGTCTTTTGTATAATAAAAACGATAATCTTGCTATTAATTTGCTGATATATAGAGGAGAATTTTGGAAAAACCACAGAACAGGATTCGATTGATTGACATTGCCCGACAGGCAAATTTATCTGTCAACACGATATCAAAGGTCCTTAATGGAAGGGAAAAAGAGGCCGGCATTGCGGTTGAAACGGCCAATCGCGTCAGAAAGATCGCCGACGAACTGGGGTATGTTCCAGATCAAATGGCACGCTGCCTGCGCGCCAAAAACACAGATACGATAGGTGTTTACATCGACAAGATTACCGATCCTGTGCGGGCTGAAACACTGCATGCTATTCTCCAGGAATTATCAAACCGAGGTCTGTTTCCGCTGATCATGCTGGCCGAGGCCGGATACCAAAAGTGCTGTGAGGCATTTATTCGAAATCGAATTGAAGGGCTTATTCTTTGCGGCACCATGCAAGCGATGAATGCCGATTTTTTTGATAGTTTGTATGTTAATAAAATCAAGACCGTTGTCACGGGATGTTTTTTCCATGATCGCAAAATTTATGAGGCATTCAAAGAGGTATCATTTGTCAATGTAGACAATAAACGGGGAATTGAGCTGCAGGTTCACCATTTGATTGAGCAGGGCAGAAAACGCATCGCATTTATTGCCGGGCCCGGTCATGACTCGGATATGCACATCAGGAAGGATGCGTATTGTGAATGGATTCAAAAATATCATGAGCCTGTTGTCGGGCAATTAAGCAAAGACACATCGTATCTTGAGCATGGGTATTTGTCATTGGATGTATTGCTTGACAGCAGAAAAGAGTTTGATGCTATTATTGCTTATGATGATGAAGTGGCTCGGGGTTCAATTCGCCGCCTTTATGAAAAGGGTTTGAATGTCCCCGCGGATGTCGCAGTCATTGGATTTGATAATTCTCCGGAAGACGATTATACCACCCCCCGGTTAAGCAGTGTCAGTCTGCCCACCCAGGAAATCGGTGTAAAAAGCGTGGAATTGCTGCTGGACCGGCTTGAGAATAAAGCAGAGCCGAAGTCCATTTATGTTCAGCCTTCGCTGGTCGTCCGCGAAAGTACGCAGCCTGCGGTTGAAAAATGATGACAGAACCTCAGAGGGATTCATCAAAACTCAGTGGAGTGTGTTTTTGTCAGAACGTTTAACCGCTGCTTTCAAGCTGAGATTTCGAATTTGCATGGATGCTTTGGCAAGGCCAGTGACTTCCCATCCCAGATTGATACTGCTGATGCGATAATCGTTTAAATCCCGGGAGCCGGCCAGATAGCCCCTTTTCCACGATTCTTCGATGCCTTTGATGAGGATCTGCAATATCTCGGTATCCACTGTTACCCAATCCCTGTCATGCAGACTCCTGACGCCGCAGGCCTTCGCGCCGGGAGTGTAAATCATTTTTTGGGACGGATCGGCAGTGTCCTGAGCAATATATTCCGGCCAGTCACGGTAACGATGGTCGTACAGGGGGATGATAAACCAGCCGAAATCGCCATATCCGGGCGAGTTTTTATTGCAATTCTGGATTGTGAGGACAAAAGGCACCTGTGCGGTATGGGTACTTTGTCTGTAGCCTTCGCTCGTATCGCATTCGGATTCGAGCAGTTTAGCCTCGATGTGAAACTTCAGGCTGTTCAAATCCGCCATCGAAGGACACTTCGTGACGGTCTGTTCAACCAATAAATGGGGCCAGGGCTGGCCGTCTTGCCTGAATTTGCCCTGGAATTCGGGACGTGAATCCAGCATTAATATCAAATCCGACCATTCCCTGCCGGGTGGACAAATCGTGATGCTTTTGGTCTTGTTGGCATAGAGTTTTGCGTTATCGTTCAGTTCCTGTGGCTTAATACCCCATATTGAATACCTGCTGTGCCACTGCACCAGATCCCAGGCGGGTTCTGTGTGGCTGTTCCGGTTCAGATAACCCTCGACAATACGCGCGCCATGTTTTGGGGCAATCACACGAAAGCCCTGTGTGAAGTGATTATCTTGAATCAGTTCTGTAACGACATCGTTACTGTCCGAGACAGCGTAAACGGCTGAGCCATAAATCAAAAACAACACAACCCAAATCTTGTCTGTCATTGTTTTTCCTGTAAATCGTACAGCCTTTGTTTTAAAGAACCGCAGCACATAAAGCACGAAGATTATCAATAGGCGTTCCCGGCGGGACTTCACACCCCGGCATCAAAATAAACCGTGAGCCGCCTTTTTGCAGGCAATCTTTGGCGGCTTCAGTGACCTGACGGGGTGTCCCCTGCAGCATGATTTCGGAGGGATTGATATTGCCGCACAGCACGACATCAGGCCCCACTTTCTGTCTGGCTTCATCCAGAGGAACCATCCAGTCCACATCGATGATATCCGCGCCGGTCCGGGCCATGAAGGGGAGGATGGTGTTGATATTGCCGCAGATATGCAGTTTGACATGACCGCTTGCGTTATGAATAGCGTCAATTAGTTGGGTCTCAAACGGCAAGACAAACCGTTCATACAGGTCCGGGCCGATCAGGCTGGCGGCCGCATCGCCGATGCCGATCATATCCGCTCCGGCCTGTATCTGGGTTATCGCAAAATCAATTGCATTGTGCAACAGGACCCGCCCGGCCTCTTGAAACAATTCCGGCCTGTCCATCAGGTCCATCAGGGCATTCTCAACTCCGCGCAGATCAGCATATTCGGCAAACGGGCCTTCGACCCAGCCAAGAACATTATGTGTTGAGCCGACTGCTGTCGCCATGGCCTGCACGCTCTGGACACGCTGAAGCATCCGGTTGCTGTTTTTGATTTTAATCGGTTTTAATTTTTGGATATCAGCGGGTGTTTGAATGAGAAGTTGTAAAGGCTTGCCGACACCCTGTTCGGGGTACTCAAACTGCATACCCAAATCTGCTGCCTCGCGCCACGGATCGCTGATGGCACTGATCTGGTCCAGGTGGAATTCTCTGACGACCGCCAATTGAGCTTTAACCAGGACTTCTCCATTCAGATAGTAATCGCGATAGGAATGCCCGACAAAGTGGGCTGCCCATGCCATGAAAATGGGGGTGATGGCCGGTCTGTCATAAGGCTGACAGTTTAAAATTGCATAAATTCGTTCTTTGGAGTTCATAATGAGTCGCGAAAATGGTTATTCTTTGCCAATTTAGCCCAGGTTTTTCAAAAATGCCAATGCCTTAATGCAATGATTGCACAATGAATAAAAACTCTTCCTAAGACAGCATATCCATAATCTGATTCCATTGTGGAGCTGACGTCTGGGCGCCGAGGCGGGTTACGGATAAGGCTGCGGCCGCATTGGCAAAACGCACTGAGTTCTTTAAATTCCGGCTCTCGGCAAAGGCTACCGCCAATGCTCCATTAAACACATCGCCGGCCGCGGTGGTATCAACTGCTTTGACCGGGAACGTTGGAATCATACCCTTAAATTCGGTCGAATAGACATAAGCTCCGGCTGCGCCCATGGTTATAATTACTGTCTTAACGCCTCGCTGTTGCAGGGATTTGGCCGCACATTCGGCGGTGGCAGCGTCTGTGACTTCGATACCGGTTAATAACTGTGTTTCGGTTTCATTGGGAGTCAGAATGGACACGTTTTTCAGGATATCATCACTCAAAGGCTGTGCCGGGGCCGGATTCAGAATTACGCAGATGTTTCTTTCGGCGGCAATTGTCGCTGCTGCCTGAACGGTTTCAAGGGGTGTTTCCAACTGCATCAGGAGGATATCGGCTGAGGCAATCACCTCTCGGGCTTTTTGGATATCATCAACCGATAATTCCGCATTAGCCCCTGAGGCGACACCAATACTGTTCTGCCCGTCCTCGGCCACAAATATCAGGGCCACGCCGGAGGGCTTGCCGGGATCCGTAATGATAAAATCGGTATGGATTCCATCCCGGCGAAATCCTTCAACCGCCTGCTTTCCAAACATATCATCTCCCACACGGGCGATAAAGGTTACACCACCCCCGGCCCGGGCTGCTGCAACGGCTTGATTGGCCCCCTTGCCGCCGGCGGCGGTCGAAAACAGTCCGCCCAGAATGGTCTCGCCGGGTTTGGGGATTCGCTTCATCTGTAAAATCATATCCGTGTTGCTGCTGCCGACGACGACGATTTTTTTATTCATGGTTTTTCCTGTCAGAAATCCTAAATTGATGATTGTCATTTACTGTGCCAGGCATGGCAGTTTGGAAACAATAATCATTGCCAGTCCGACCAGATAAAAAACAAACATGAGTGTAAGCAGTTTATTGGTACCCCTCGGGGCGGATTGGAACTCTTTCCAGATGAACACGCCCCATAAGGCAGCAATCATTGTGGCACCTTGTCCCAAACCGTAAGAAATAGCAAAACTGGCGGCTCCGGCAGCGATAATACTGAATGACATGCCAAGATTCCAAATTATTCCCCCCAGTATTCCTACCAGGTGAAGTCGCAGGCTGCCTTTGGTAAAATAATCGCTGAAGGGCACCGGCTGGCCGGTAAAGGGTTTGATCATCACGAGACTGTTCCACAGGAAATTAGACACAAAAAGCCCCACGGAAAACAGGACAATGGCGGTGTACGGACTGAGTTTTCCAGCTTCCAGTACCTTCTCATCGGACAGTGTTCCCATGGCTCCGGCCACGAAACGATAAAAAAAGCCCATCAAGACTCCGGCGGCTATCGAAATAATAATCCCTTTGGCGGTGGTTTTGCTTTCCGGGGATAATTTCCGATAGGCGATGGCGTCGAGAATAATAGCAAGGGCGACACATGCCACTCCTGAAAACAGGATCGTTGCATTACCGGATGTTGCCGGGTCATAGTTGGTTATTACTCCGATAACCAGAGCCAGGCCGACGCCGATTGGAAATGCCACCGCCATGCCAGCGATGTCGATAGCTGCTACCAGCAAAATATTGGACAGGTTGAAGATGATGCCTCCCAGAAATGCCGAGCCGAGGGCCGACGAGGAGGCCTGTTTCAGGTCGGGGATAAAGCTTCGCCCGCCGGTTCCCATGCTGCCGAGGGTAAATGCCAGCACCAGCGAAAACAGCAGGACCCCGATGGCATAATCCCAATAGAACAATTGAAACCGCCATTCCCGGCTGGCCAGTTTCTGGGTATTAGCCCATGAACCCCAGCACAGCATGGTAATAAAACACATCAAGACCGCAACAGAATACGCTTCGACTATGACCATGTGAAACCTCCTTAAATCGTCTTGTTTACCTGCAAATACGAATTTAACGGCATATTATAGCCTAAAACAGGATAGAGTCACTTTATTTTTTAGATTCCCTTTCGGTCGGTTCTGTTACAGCTAATAAAGATGCGATGCCAATTTGTCTGACTCATCTGACTTGTGTTTGCACAGCATTGAGAGGAAGTCTTGGAAACAATGTTGGCGAAATTAATGTAAGTTTATTTTTGGCAAAGCATTATGTTGAAATTGTGGATAGTCGTTAAGGGGGTTTCTGACGGGATTTAATGAATCCTAAATTTCACAAAATCCTAAAAATTGCAGAAAAACATGTAATTCACTTGACAGCCGGGACGATAATAAATATATTAACATTAACGTTAATGGTAATCAAAATGATTCGTAATTGAAAGCTATGTTACCACACACTGGATTACAAATGGCTTCTCAACAGAAGATTTGGGATAGATGTTGCCAAAGATGCATCACCCTGCCTAAAATTTGTGTTCTTTACGTTTTCCTTAGTTTTTCCTCTTTATTCGAGTCAGATAGCAATGTCTTAATGATATATAAGAAGCTAAGAAATGCCTTGTATATTCTCTGGCCAGGGGGGTGGAATTCCTGAAAATATTACGCTTTCGCGATTTCGGTTTATTATCGGGTTATTCAACTGGATTTGAAGGCAATGTCAGGATTGGATGTTTCCAGTGAATCGACGTTAGGCCGGGAGGGAAGTGAAGGTCATCATTGTTTATGGAATGCGTGTAATTCTTTTTCGGCGGAGTGAGTTAGAAAGTTTACTTTAAACAGGAGAATTAAAATGAACAAGCGAACACGATTAGCAGAATTGGTATTGGCATGGGTTGTGATGGCGGGGGTGGTATTGGCGGATCCCAATGAGCTTCTTACTGGGGTGTCGGTTTATAATTGTTCAGGTTACTGGGGGACATACGTCCCCATGGGCTGCGTCAATGGGTATGGTCTTGACCCCAATGGTCCGGGTACAGACACGCATTCCAATGTAATGAGCGATAATACAGAATGGTATGATGCACTTTCAGGCCCGATGTGGATTACCTTCGATCTGGGCGGAGAAGGCACGCTGCAGCAATTGAAAATCTGGAATTCCAATTTTGCAGTAGGCAGCCCTGTTTATATGTGGAAATATGCGCAGGTGCTGGTGTCTCTGACAGATCCGGAATTTTCCGATCCGAATCACTACCAGAATCTTGGGCAAATCGAGATTCCGATGGCTCCCATGACGACTACGGATTCTTTCGGAAAGGCATTTAGCATCAGCCACACCGGAACAATTCGTTATGTCAAGCTGGTTCTTAAAGAAAAGTGGGTTGGAGGCAATACCGACGGGGGCCTGGCGGAAGTTCAATTCCGCGGCGATATTACACGCGAAGAACCGGTTTTGGCGCCGGAGATTACCGATGTTGCATTCGTAGGCGCTTCGGGTTTTTATGCGTCTTATAATCCGCTATATTGTATTAATGGAGCCGGTCTCAATATAAACGGCGTTCAGGATACACATTCCTGCACACCGAACGACGGTACGGCATGGTTTGAGAACGCCACTTCTTCATGGATTACCGTCGATCTGGGCGGGGTAGGCACACTTAGTCAACTTAAGATATGGAATATCAATCTTTACCCGACAATACCGCTCTATTATCAATGGAGATATGCACGTGTTCTTGTGTCGTTGACGAATCCGGCATTTGATGACCCGGCGCAGTATCAGGATATGGGAATCATCGAGATTCCGCTGGCTCCCATGACAAGTACGGACCCCTTTGGAACGGTGTTTCCCATCACTCATACGGGAGATATCCGTTATGTAAAACTCATTTCTGTTGAGTCATGGGGCGGCCCGAGTGCGCCGGCGGGTTTAGGCTTGTCCGAAATTAAGTTTTACGGAACCGTCGAACCGATTCCAGTGCCGCTGACGCTGGTTGGTTATTGGCCGCTGAACGGCAATGCCGAGGATGCCAGCGGTAACGGCAATCACGGCACGACCGTCGGCGGGATTAGCTGGGTTGATGGTCAGCATGGCCAGTGTGCCCAGTTCAACGGTACGGATACGGGTATCGACATTGCTAACCCCGAAAACTTCGACTTTACCGACGAAATATCCCTGTCGTTCTGGGTCAACCAGGAAGCGGTTCAGTCATCGTATGCCATGGTGCTGAACAAGATGTCCTGTTCTTTCGCCTCGCTGGATGGCTGGATGATCTTTACGGGTCAGGACGGCTGGACCTCTACCGGCATGAATAACTGGTTCAAATCCACCATCGATAGTTATGGGGTTCGAACCACTCCGAGTTGTGTTGACGGGTGGCATCATGTCGCTGTAACGGTTAGAGGGACAGTCCTGAAGGTTTACTTTGACGGATTCCTCCACGAGGGGTGGGGGTACGATCTGCCCGGTCCCATGAAGGGAGCGGCGGGGTATCCGCTGGCTTTTGGCCATAAGTCCAATCCGGCCGGCGATCTGGGGTCTTTCTGGAAGGGCAAGCTCGACGAGGTTCGTTTTTACCACGGCACGCTGAGCCTTGAAGATGTCAAGGCTCTCTATCAGCAGGGCGGCGGTATCCTCTGTGCGACCGAGCCGATTGCTGAGGATATTAATAAAGACTGCCGCGTGGATTTAAGTGATTTCGCTATGATTGCGGCCCATTGGCTGGAATGCTATTACTATAACAATTACGGTTGCGAATAAGCATACAAACAGGATACAAGAACAAACAATGCGGCGGCAGCGGTCAACGGCTGTCGCCGTATTGTGAGAAAGAGCCGGTACAATTTACCCGATTGAAGAAGGCGGACATCGGTATGAATATGGAAAGAAAAATGCATAAAAAAGGATTTACGCTGATTGAGCTTCTGGTGGTAATTGCGGTGATTGCATTGTTACTGGCGATTGTAATACCGGCGCTGAAGAAGGTTAAGGCACAGGCCAGGAAGACGATTTGTTCCACTCAGCTTCACCAGTGGGGCGTGGCACTGATGGCGTATGGCGGGGATAATAACAGCCGATTGCCTAAAACGCCCGGCACTAATATCGGGCAGTTATGGCCGAGCATGGTGGTGGTGGACAAGGAAAATGCTTATATCAAACCCTATTATGCAGAAGGGGATTTCAGTCTCTATTCCATTGGCAGCTATGTGGCAGGGTATGAGAAAGAAACCACAACTCCTTCCCACAGCGTCTATTTCTGTCCGGAGGCCTCGGAAGTCTATCGCGAGATGCTGATTCAGCACTATGTTCCCAAGGGATATTTTCATGCGACATACAACTATTTCGGGCAGGTTAAAAGCTGGGCAAATCTGACGCCCACACCCAAGACTGTGGTTCGTGATCTGGCCGATAACCTCAACGGTACCGGCAGGAAACTGATGATGGCAGATCATTTTATTAAAGTATCCTACTCAGCAGCCGCTCCCATGGTGCCGGGTGCGTGGGCGTATAATCACGGACTCAAAGGGCCTTCCTATCTGGCGGACCTGGGCAGCCGGGTTCAGTACGATACGGCGCTGCTGGAGCCGCCGGCAATTGCGGGGACCAATAATCTGTTTACGGACGGCTCCGTGGATTGGAAAGACAGGGGGGATTTTAACCTCGATCAAATACGCGGCCTGAGCGATGATAACGGCAGAATCGGCTGGATATCGAGTGGAAACAAGTGGTTGATGACCACCTACTGAAATGCGGTTGTATCGTTGGTGTGGTCACTCTACCTGGTCTGAGTAGGGTGATTGCATACTGCCGATTTGTGTGGTAAATTATTGTGACGATTCTATTTGTCGTCAGTTGGGTCAAAGCACCTGATTATTTGGAGAAATTCATGAATTCATGTGCAAAACTGTGTATCGTTCTTTGCCTGTCGGCCTATGCATGGGGAGCAGAAAACCAGGTCTCCGGTCCGGATCAGCAAACACTGTCTGAGCAGGCTGACGTACGAATTGGCGACCCGGATTTTACCCTGGACCTGATTCAGGATACCGGTGGAATTCATGAAGTTGTCACACTGGATAATCATCGCACCATCACCAGTGTTCCATGGATGCTGCAGATCGATGGAAA
>JBDKVE010000156.1:0-3006 GCA_039679345.1 Anaerohalosphaeraceae bacterium | reverse complement strand
CGGCTTTGGCGGCATTATAGGTCACAACCGGAACCCAGCTATAGGCCTGTTTTTCCTTGCCGGATAGGTTCTCATACCGGTCATAGACCTGTTTTAAAAGCTGGTTAAAGGATTTGACTGCCGCCGATAACGGAACCGATACCGATTCGGTCTTACCGCCTTTGAGTTGGGGCAGTTTTTTACCGAGCTTTTCAAGTTCCTCCGCCAGTCGGTCGCGGGTCAGGACATCCCAGGCTGATTGAATCAGCCGTGCCAGTTCGGGACCATTGGCGAATTTGGATAGAACCTGCCGCTGGACCCACCGCTGACCAGCGTTCATTTCAATCGTCGGCAAGACCTGGGCAAATGTCGCCACAAATTGGTCAAAGGTCGTGACATTAAATTCGTCCAGCAATTGCGGGGTGGACAGATTCAGCATGTGCCAGGCTTCACCGAGGGTATTGGTGACCGGTGTGCCGGTGGCCAGAATGACTCCCTTGCCGCCGTTCTTTTCCTGAATATGCCGGGTCTTGAGGAACAGGCCCGATGCCTTCTGGCTGGGACTATTGTCAATACCCTTAATACTGGTCAGTTTAGTCGTAAACGGCGGCTTTTTATAGGCGTGGGCCTCATCGATAAACAGCACATCAATCCCAAGCTGTTCAAAGGTCAAGACATCATCCTGCCGGGAGGCCAGCTTGTCACGCAGTCCTTTGAGCCGTTTTTCCAGCGATTTTAACCGTCGCTGAATGGCCTTGACCGATGGCCCTTTATCACCCTCGGTTTCGGCAACCTGATAAAGGCTGTCTTTAAGTTCGGCCATCTGATCTTCCATGTACTGCCGTTCCCGCTGGGGATCGTCAGGAACCAGATCGAGGCTGCTTTGAGCCATGATAATGGCATCATAATCCCCCGACGCAATCCGGGCCAAAAAGACCTTGCGTTTTTTGGCTTCCAGGTCTTCGGGCGTTGCCACCAGGATATTGGCCGTTGGGTACATGGCACGGAACTGTGCCGGGAACTGCCCCAGCGTCGCATTTTGGACGACGATGAGAGGCTTTTTGGCCAGCCCCAGCCGACGCAATTCCATTGCGGTTGCCGCCATCGAGAGGGTTTTGCCCGCCCCGACACAATGAGCCATCATGCCGCAGCGGTCCTGAAGCATCCGCCAGATAACATTTTTCTGATACGTGCGCAGTTGAAAGACGTTACTTGACCCCGGTAATTCCAGGTGCTGACCGTTGTATTGCGGGGTCACATAAAAATTAAAATGCTCGTTGTATTCATTCTGCAATTGGACAGCATAGTCATCATGCCGGTTAATCCAGGCGGTAAACTCCTGCTGGAGCTTTTCCACAACCATCTGAGCAGCTAAGGTCTCCTTCTGATTAAAGACCGTCCGTTCGGTGTCGCCGTCCTTGATTTTGTCGGTAACCCTGATCTGCCGCATGTTGAGTGCTTTTTCAAGCAGTTCATGGCCGTAAAATCGCTGAGTGCCGAAAGTCTCGGTATTGCGGGCATTCTGATAAAACGTCCCGGCAACTACCGTCCATTCGTCAAGGGCCGCCACGTATTTGACCTGTCCTCGCGGACACTGCAAAATATCACGGGCAAACTCCTGGATGATGTCCTGGGGTATCCATGTTGCCCCCAGCCGGAAATGAATATCCTTGATACCCACCGTCTGCGGCTGAATGGCCTTCAATGCGCTGACGTGCTTTTCAAAGCGTTTGTCGGTCTCAACGGCAGCCTGTGCCAGACGGAGTTTCTCGCGGACATTGCCGCTTAAATACCGCTCCGCCGTCTCCCACAGCCCGGTTGCCGGGTTATCAAAGGCAATCCCATCGTCCAGAAACTGCGTTTGAATCTGTTCAGTGGTTTTTCCGGTCAGTTGGGACAGGTAGGCCATATCGACCTTACCCCGGTAACACAGGGCAATTCGCAGGGCATCGGTCAGGGTTTCAGCGCGGGTCGGCGGACGGACCGGTTCAATCGTGCGTTTGGTAAACACCGCCGCCTTGGTAAAATGAGTGACCTCTTTGCCGGTCTTGGGATCAATGGTACTGATCCCATCTTCCAGCGAGGCAACCAGATAATAGCCCGGATCAAAGGAGAACTTCTGGGAACTTTTACCGTTCACATAGCCATACTTGGCAATATACTGGTCATAGGCCTCATTGAGAGTCTTTTGCGAGGCAATAATCTGCTCTTCGGTGGCATCCTCCCGCAGCATGGCCTGCAAATGCTGCTGATAGATATCCCGCAGCGTAATAAACTGGATGGCCTGTTTTTTCATCGCCGCTGAAGCCAGTTTGTCGGTGACTTCTGAGACGGCAACCAAAGCCCCGTTTTGAACTGCAAGGAGTTTTCCGTTTTGAAAGACCAGGGAATTTTCCTTGAGTCCTTCCAGCGATCCGACCTGCTCAAAGTCCACCCCGGCACTGCCTTCGGAGACAATGTTTTCAGGCAATCCGGCAATGACTTCCTGAAGGGATTCCTGGAGCGGTTGATCCAGCGGCTGGAGGGTAAACTCCTCTGAGCCGCCGTAAAGAGAGCCTTCCATGCTGGGGTGTCCCAGCATCATGTCCGGGTTGCGGATAAAATAATCATTGATGGAGGCTGTTTTGTCATCCGCCGTCTGGATTTCGCCGACCCGTGTCCACTCCTGCCCGCCGACAACCCCCGTTATGGGCTTTCGCAGGATCAGAATGTCGGTCGTCACTTCCGTCCCGGCATTTTCCTTGAAGGCGGTGTTGGGCAGCCGGACGGCGGCGATCAGTTCGGCCTTGGACGCCAGGAGTTTTCGCTGGCTGAGAGCCGAATCCATCGTATGATGGGTGGTAATAGCCACAACCAGCCCGCCCGGACGCAGGCTGTCAATACTCCGTGCAAAAAAGTAATTGTGGAGATTAAGGCTTTGCCCATACCGTTTGTTGGCATCGGCGGGGCCTTCCTGGGCAAAAGGGACATTGGTAATGACTAAATCAATGGAATTGGGCGGCAGGTTGACTTCCTCAAGGCCCTTGA
>JBDKVE010000155.1:0-58746 GCA_039679345.1 Anaerohalosphaeraceae bacterium | reverse complement strand
AAACACGGCCTGCGTCCCGGCGATTTGTTGTTCGATCCGCTGACCTTTACCATCGGCTCAGGCGATGAAACCCTTAAAGACGCTGCGATTCAAACGCTCACTGCTATCCGTCGTATCAAAACCCAATTGACCGGCGTCCATACCCTGCTGGGTGTCAGCAATATTTCGTTCGGCCTTCGGCCCGCGGCACGCAAAATTCTCAATTCGGTCTTTCTGCATGAAGCCGTAGAGGCCGGGCTGGATGCGGCGATTGTGGATACCGCCAAGGTCCTCCCTCTGGCGCAAATCAGCCAACAGGACCGGGAGGTGTGCCTGGATTTAATCTACAACCGCCAATCCGCGATGGAGAAAACACCGCTGCTGGCATTTATTGACTATTTTGAAACAACGGGCGATCAAAAACAGCAGGTACAGGAGACTCAGGAAACCGCATCTGAAAAAGTCATGCATCAGATGATTGTCAAAGGCAATAAAGACGGGCTGGAGGATGTGTTGACGATTCTGCTCCGGCGTTATCAGCCGCTGGAAATCATCAATACCATTCTGGTTCCGGCGATGCGATATGTGGGGGAACTCTTCGGACAGGGCGAAATCCTGCTGCCGTTTGTCCTGCAGTCGGCGGAGGTGATGAAACGCAGCGTGGCGTTTCTTGAGCCATATATGGATAAAGCCAACCAGTCCGCGAAGTTGAAAATCCTTCTGGCAACGGTGCAGGGCGATGTCCACGACATCGGCAAAAATCTGGTCGATATCATTCTGACCAATAACGGCTATTGCGTCTATAATCTGGGCATTAAAGTCCCGGCCGAAACGATTATTGAAAAAGCCCGGGAATATGCGGTGGATATTGTGGGGCTTTCCGGCCTGCTGGTCAAGTCGGCCATCGTCATGCAGGAAAGCATGGCCCAGTATCAACAGGCGAAACTCAACGCCCCGATTCTTCTGGGCGGCGCGGCCCTGACGCAGAAGTTCGTCGCCGAATCCTGCGTGCCGCAATATGACCACCCGGTGGTGTATTGCCGGGATGCCTTTGCCGGATTAAAGGCGGTGCGGGATTTTGAACAGGGGAAACTCGCCTCGACGGTGTTTGCATCCAGCGCCCCCCAAGCGGTCATCGCCCCCGGCCCGAAAAATATGGAGATTGACCAGACCAATCCGGTGCCTGTGACGCCATTTCTGGGGCAGCGGTATATCACGGATATCGATCCGGCCCGCATCTATCCTTATGTCAACGAGCAGGCCCTGTTCCGGGGCCGCTGGGGCTATCGCCGGGGCAAGACCTCCGCCGAAGACTATCAAAAGCTGATGCAGGAGACTGTTGTTCCGATTTACGAAAATCTCAAACGACGCGGTATTGAAGAGCAACTGATTCAGCCCAAAGTGACGTATGGCTATTTTAAATGCTACAGTCAGGGCAACTCGCTGGTTGTCGAAGACAACGGCCAGCAGTATGAATTCAGCTTCCCGCGGCAGGAATTTGCCCCGCATCTGTGCATTGCGGATTTTTATAAATCCAGAGACCATGGCGGAGACATTACGGGATTCTTCGTTGTTACAGTAGGACAGCGGATTGGACAAATCGCCAAAGAACTGTTTGAAAAAGATGCGTATCACGACTACTTGATGCTGCACGGTTTCGGTGTCGAAGTGACCGATGCGCTGGCGGAATACTGGCACGAGGTGATGCGGCAGGAATTAGGGATTGCCGCCCAGCGTCCGGCTGACACCACCGGGTTTGTCACCCAGCAATACCAGGGAAGCCGATACGGATTCGGCTATCCATCGTGTCCGGATCTGGGGGCGCATGAGTTTGTGTTCAAGCTGCTCAGGCCGGAGGCGATTGGGGTGACCCTGACGGAGAATATGGAGATGGTGCCCGAGCAGACGACCTCGGCGATTATTGCACACCATCCGCAGGCGAAATATTTTGCGGTATAAAGGAGGCCGGCCATGAAAAAATACATCTGTGTCAATTGCGGCTATATCTATGATCCCGAGGTTGGCGATCCAATGAGCAATATTCCTCCCGGCACGGCCTTCGAGGACCTGCCCGCAGACTGGAAATGCCCGATGTGCTATCTCGAAAAAGAATCCTTCGATCCGCTGGATTAAACAAAGTTTCAGGGTGTCGGCATGGGGATGGATTTCGGTGGAAACAGAGCCGTAATTATGATAAACTGCCTTCCTGATTTTCAGGACAGGATTGAATAGCTACCGGGAGCAGCATACAATGGCAAAAATTTTATTTGGTGTGGCTGGCGAGGGATTCGGCCACAGCAGTCGTTCGGAATTGATTGGCCGATGGTTTCTGGATCAGGGCCACGAGGTGATGTTTGCCGCATCAGGCAAGTCACTGGCGTATTTAACGCCGTTGTTTCCGGGGCGGGTTCAGGAGGTCTATGGACTGCATTTTGTGATTAAAGATGGCCAGATCCAGCCGATTTCCACGCTGGTGGATAATATTGTTCAGTATCGCAAAGGATTCCTGACCAATCGCCGTCTGTTCAGCAGGGCGGTAGCGGATTTCGCCCCTGATCTGGTAATTTCCGATTTTGAGCCGTTCAGCGCCTGGTGGGCGTTCCGTCATCGAATGCCCTGTGTATTTGTGGATAACGAGCACCTGCTGACAATGGCCAAACTCGAACAGGTCCCGGGGCGGATGGATCGCCTCAAAGCCAGGGTAGTCACCCGCGGCTATCACACCCGCGCAAAAGCGTATGTCATCATGAATTTCTTCAAGGCCCCGCTCAAATCCAGAAGGGCGGTTTTTGCCAATCCCGTGATTCGCAAACAGGTCTTGGACCTGAAGGTGGACACCCGGCCTCATATTACGGTTTATTCGACCGATTCCAGACCCGAAGCCCGCCAGAAACTCATTTCCGTATTCAGCCAGTTCCCGTCCCATCCGTTTTATATTTACGGTTTCCCGACCGAGGACCAGCACCGCAACTGTACCTTCAAGAAAATCAGCACCACCGGATTCTTGACCGATCTGGCCGCCGGCTCCGGCGTAGTGGCCTCGGCGGGCTTGTCGCTGCTCAGCGAGTGCCTGTATCTCAAAAAACGGATGCTGATGGTCCCCGTCCAGGGACAGTTTGAGCAGAAGGTCAACGCCGTCTATGCCGAACGGCTTGGCATCGCCCATCAGGTTAACCAAATCAATAAGGATAATCTCAAGTGTTTTCTGGATGAACTCGATAAGCCATTTTCGACTGACGAACGGATTTTATGGCCGGATAACGCGGCCTATTTCAGAATTTTGGGACAGACTCTGGCTAAAATCGGCTTCCCCGTGTACAATCCAGGCAAATAATAATGGAATAACGAAAAACAATAAATCGAAAGGACGGACATAATGAAAAAATACATGGGAATTCTGCTGGGCGTAACAGTCGTTGCAGTTATAACAATTACTGCCGGATGCAGTAAAAAAGAACCCACCCCCCAGCCGACCCCGCCGGCGGCTGAGTCCGTCCCCGCCGCGAAGGTCGAGCCGACACAGCCTGCTCCCGCCGCACCAGTCCAGCCCGCCCAGCCCGCTGAGCCTGCAGCTCCCGCCGGCAAGGCCCAATTGGGCCAGCCCGCCGCCAAATTGGATGGGTTGACCTGGATCAAGGGCGAACCGGTCACGTTCCAGTCGGGCAAGATTTATGTCGTGGAGTTTTGGGCGACCTGGTGTCCTCCGTGCAAAGCCAGCATTCCGCACTTGACCGAAATACAGAAAAAATACAAAGACAAAGGCGTAACGGTCATCGGCATCTCCAACGAAGCGGATGCCCTTGAAAAGGTCAAAAGCTTTGTCGCCGAAAAGGGCGACACGATGGATTACACCGTGGCTGTCGATGTCAGCCGCACCGTGAATGACGCCTATATGAAGGCCTATGAGCAGGGCGGTATCCCCACCGCATTCATAGTCGATGGAAAAGGCAATATCGTCTGGTACGGCCACCCGATGTCGGATTTGGATGAGGTTCTGTCGCAGGTCACTGCCGGGACATTTGATATGACGGCATACGCCAAGGCGAAGGCTGAACGCGAAGCGACGATGCGCCAGCTTCAGGCATCTCTCCGGGAGTATGTTGCCGCCCTGACGGAAGGCAAGCCGGTTGAAGAAACCCGCCCCCTGGCCGAAAAGCTGCTTGAAATCGCCCCGGCCGACGCCCTCAACCAGATCGCATGGTATGTGCTGGATACTCTGAAAGAAGAAAATCGCGATTATCCCACAGCCCTCAAGCTGGCCGAAAAAGCCAACACCCTGACCGAAGGCAAACAGCCTGCGGTTCTGGATACCTATGCACTGGCGCTGTTTAAAAACAACAAGATTGCCGAGGCGATTGCGGCCCAGACCAAAGCGGTCGAATTGGCCGCCGAGAATAAACAGATGCAGGCTGAGCTCCAGACCCGTCTGGACGAGTTCAAAGCCGCCCTGACAAAATAACAGGGATATATGAGGTAAGATGTAATATCCATCGATTGAGGGCATGAGCGTGTGAAATATGGAAATACCGTTTGAAGGAGAAATGTCAAAATCCATAATTCGCGAAGCGGTCAGGCTGGACGGCGTTCTTTCCGGGAAAATAATCAGCGGAATATTTGTCAAATGCCTTGCCATCGCGGTAGCCTGGCTGATTGTGGCTTCAGGAACTCAGGCCGTCAAATATTATGCATTTCTGCTGATGGCCGTCTTTCTCATTGATATGTGGACTTTGATAAAATGGAAAACCGATTATATCTCGGATGTCAAGAATTATCTTGAACAGCATTACCGGGGCGTCATTTCAGAGCAAGTGCTGGTTTTTGACAGCGCAGGCGGAAAGTCACAGGATCAATGGAGCCGTTTTGTTCATCACAAAATGAACAGGAATATAGCGATAATCTACGACAGCAGGCGCCGTTATTTCATCTTCCATAAATCCTGGTTCAAAAACGATATCATCTGGGACGATTTTACAGAACTGGTCAAAACAAAAACATCCCCCCTTAAATGATGAGCGATTTGAGTGATTAGAGGTCTTGGTTGGGTTCGGATATTCAGGAAAAATATTATTTATGAAAGCCGGATATATAACAGTTTTATCTTTAATTGTAATAGGTGGTTGTATTGAAACATCAAAAGAGAAAATTAGCATAGGTCTTTCTGAACAACAAGTAAAAAATGAGCTTGGTATTCCCGACTTTATTTCGGAGAGTAGCGGAGATCAAGTGCGGACATACAAAGGCAATGTATCTCCAAAATACAAATGGCCTGATGATGCTATCAAAAAATACTATTATATGAATACCAGCAAAGAATATATTTTTAAAAATAACCATCTGTTAGAGGTTAGAGATATTAGCGAAGAAAGAAGAGAAAGATTACTTAAAATAAAATAGTGGATTACGCGTCATCTGTAAAATAGGGGCAGTGGGACTTTTTCAACAGCCCCACTGTCCCTATTATCACAGCAGAGCTTCTATTGTCCGCGAAATAACATGGACTTGAGGAGATGCTTTATATACAACGGAAATAGATGATACACCAGGAAGAAAACCTGGTGAGAGAAGAGGTAGAAGATAAAGGGGAAAATATGTGTTCAATTGGAAAAGGTATTCTAAAAATTATACTTTATGTATTGTGTACAATGTTCTTTTTAGAAAGTGAAGGATGTAGTAAAAAAAAGAAAGAAGATGTTCCTGTCTGGCGCACAGACCAAAAATTTCTTTTAGAAAAATTACCCTTTCTAAAAGAGATAGATACTTGTTGTTGGAAAGGGGGAATTGCATATGATGGCTCGAAAGGTTTAGTGCCTTCTCCATCAACATATTATATGTGTGGATATATCCGAATTAATGTGCGACAGAGAGATGACTTGCTTAATGAATATCATTGGACAGAAAGCAGTGATAGACCTGATATGACAGATTTGTCATTGCATCGGAATGGTGAAGACCAATTTGAAATGCTTAAGTTTATGCAATCTGAGGAACTTTTAAGGTCATTGTCTAGTTTAACAACATATAGAAATGGTAAGATTTTATTTGACCCTGATAATTCTGTGTTATATTTCAATCTGAAACAGGATTAAGCAACTTATATTACTTTCCAACTGGATACATGATTAAATGAATTTGTTACGTGGGGCGATATTTGGTTTCAAATGTCAGATTTATAAAGGGCAAGCGATGGAATCCAGTGTTGCTTGTAAGGCAAGGGAGGCGGGGCAACGCTGGCGGGCTATGATTATCTTGGGCAGCGTGTCGCGTGGCGGGGGCGAGAAGAATTGAGATGAGGCGCGGTGAATCGGTTGTCTTTACCCAATGCTTGTCTCGCGGCACAAAGGATATGTTTCACGTATCCGCCGGTTGTGGCGGCTCTTTAACATCGGGCTGCGCCCGGTGCTATTCGGATTTGACCCTGTTGGGTGGAAAATAAAAAGCGATGGATATGAGCCGATATTGAAATGCATTAAAATAAATAGAGCGTGGGCATGGCCCACCCGACTGCCTCTTTTTTTGCATATTGACACCAGCCCGCACGTATTCAGTAATTAAACCACTTTTTTAATAATCGTTTTGTTTCTGTTATATTCTCGTTGGAAAATAAATTTAGTATGGCGGAATAATTCTCCTTAACAAAATTAATTGATTCTTCAAATCTATAAATATAAAGATTTACACGTGATATATTGGGATTTAAAATTATTCTAATATGTTCGATAAATATCCATTTGTTACCTTGGTCGTTAGACAAGTTTACAAACTCTTGACTGCGGTCGGATATCAGACTCATCCAGAAGTCATCGGAAGTTAAAACCACATAAAAATTGCCGAAAGATTCTGAGGTCTGGACCTCTTTTACCTCAAATCCTTTTTCTTTGATGAAATATTCAACATCTTGTCTGATTTTTTGAGGAATATTGTCTAACATAAAATTAATCCTATTTGTCAATCAATAAAAGAGCATGTTCCATTACATCGGGCCGGAAAAGATAAACTAAACCGCCCATAATCATAACGTTTCTCCATACTCTCGTCAATTGGGCAAATTGGCAGGCTATTAATTTCGGTGGAGGCTTTCAAGGGCAAGTTCGGCTTGTTGGCATACATCCGGATTATTGTCATTCAATAACAAACGAATCTCCTGTTCGTAAGAGATGGCTTTCGAGCTGGCTGAACGAAAACCCAGTAGTCCCAAAAAGCGGATATGCGGATTCTGTGATTTGATACAATCTGCCAGGAAAGGAAATGCGGGCTGACCGATGTCTCCCAGGCTCATGGCGGCATCGGACGCAAGCGTTTCATTTTTGTCCAGCACAAGCTTTTGCAGCAGGGGGATTGGCTTGATTGCTGCAGATTCTTTACAATAACCGAAAATTTGGATTATATTTGATTGCGATTCAGGGTCGGTAATGTCTATCTTTGCAATTAAAAAGTCGATAACTTCTTGTGTCGTTTCGTTGTCACGAGATAAACCATGAGCCTGGACTTCCAGAAGCCATTTTGACAGTTTGTTGACCTCTGGGTTGGGATGTGTCAATCCCTCCTGCAATTTGTCCAATCGTGGACAGCCGGGCGGCCAATTTTTTGCAGCACATAAGATAAGTGCAAAAATATCAGGTTCGTATAACGGGGTATCTTTTTCAATCAACATGAAGGGGGACTGCGTGTCTATTTCACTCGACCCATAACAGTGATTCTCATTGATGCTGTAAGCAAACACGGCTTTATTGAAATAGGGAATCGCTACGATGGTATTTGTTGAGGTCATATATAGCTGGCTTTGATTGCCTTTGACTCGATTGGCAGGTCTGATAATGGACAGCCAACTGAATTCCAGACAATTTTGTCCGAGTTCCTCAAAGGTGTCTTCTTCCTTAATGTTCTTTGTTCGTATAAGTTTGACGGAAGGATCCTGCATCAAGCCGCTCTCATGCAGTAAACAATAGGTATATCCGTCAGGGCCTGTAATGGTGTCCCCTTTTAGCCATGTGGGTTCCCATCCTTTTGTGCCAAGATAAATCAAAAAGAATACAGGTGAAAGTAATAAAAGACTGAAAAAAAGACTCGAGATTATGATGACAAGTAGATTGTCATTTTTGGGTGCTGCACAAGGGGCGGTTTCCATATGCCATCCTGTCCAAGTTGTCTTTATGAATGTGTGCCACAGACAGCCACCGAAGTTGCCTAAACTCACATCTGTTTTCATCATACTGTCTTTTTGTTTCTGCGTCAATTGGGCAAATTGTCAGGGACATAAGGTTTATGAATAACACTGGATTGTTCATAAAAAGGGTGTACAATTAGCCGATATACCCAATTGGCATTTTATGCCGCAAGGAAATATCAGTAGAATGCCTTCGGCATGGAATGTACCTCAAGCGCGGAGGCTTGAGCTACTTTCGCGGCATGGTGAAATAGGTAATATGGTCGTTGTCCTGTCTGGCAGGAGGGGTTGTCATCACGGGGCAACTGAGAAATAGCAGCAGAAGTGAACTTTAGAATACGGCAGTAGGCGATATGAACATTCTCATTACAGGCGGTGCAGGTTTTATCGGGTCTCATCTGGCGGAGCATTTACTGGAGCAGGGGCATTCGGTGGTTGCTTTAGACAATCTCAGTACGGGAAGTCTGGGCAATATTCACCATTTGCTGAATCGCAAAGGGTTCAGTTTCGTGCAGGACGATGTCCGCAACAGCCAGACGCTGCATGTCCTTGTGCCTCAGTGTGACAGCATTTTCCACTTGGCCGCGGCAGTGGGGGTCAAGCTGATTGTCGAGCAGCCGGTACATACCATTGAAACCAATATCCACGGTACCGAGGTGGTGCTGGCGGTGGCCAACAAATTCCGCAAAAAGGTTCTGATTGCCTCTACCAGTGAAGTCTATGGCAAAAGCGAGGCGATTCCCTTCCACGAAGATGATGATACCGTACTGGGCAGTACCCGTTTCAGCCGGTGGTCGTATGCGTGCAGCAAGGCCATTGATGAGTTTTTAGCCCTGGCTTATCACCAGCAATATGGGCTGGAGGCGGTGATAGTCCGGTTGTTTAACACGGTCGGGCCGCGGCAAACCGGACAATATGGGATGGTTGTGCCCAGATTTGTTGAAAAAGCCATTAAAAATGAGCCGATTGAGATTTATGGCACCGGCCAGCAAAGCCGATGTTTCTGTTGTGTCCATGATGTGGTTCGCGCGCTGGGGCAATTGATGGCTAATCCAGATACGGCGGGGCGTGTATATAATCTGGGCACTGACCGGGAAATTACGATTGACCAGCTTGCCGATGTGGTTATCGGACTGACCGGCAGCCGGAGCGAAAAAAAGTTCCTGTCTTATGAGCAGGCGTATGGGAAACCATTTGACGACATGATACGTCGCGTACCCAGCTTGAAGCGGATTCAGGAGGCGATTGGCTACCGGCCGGAGTTTAGTCTGGAAAAGACGCTTGAATTGGTAATTCAAGATATCAAGCGGCGATTATATACCCAACGGGTATGATTTTTCCGCGAGCAAAAGAAGCACGTGGTTGAAGTTGCTGTACTTAGCCGCGACGAAACGGAAAATTTCAAGTCGGATCAGTATAATTTTGGAGCATGATTGTCTAAGACCTACACAATCGAGCAGGTAAAGGCGGTGATTCTGGTTGGCGGCAGGGACTTTGGTCGATGTCCTCTGGCGACGCGGATGAATCGTGCGCTTTGGCCGATAATCGACAAGCCTGCTCTTCAATACATGATAGAAGCGATTTTCGAGCAGGGAATACGTCGATTTGTGATTTGCTGCGATGAACAGGGTCAGGAGATTCAAAAATCGCTGAACCTGCCTGCATCGGTAGAGGTAGAATATCAATCGGAGACACTGCCGAGGGGGACGGCGGGATGTTTAAAGGATGCTGTGCGGGAAGGCCAGGATGAGCTTTTAATAGTGTTTCAGGCGATGCTTATCCCGGCTCCGAATATTCACGAGTTGATGACTCAACATAACGCCCGAGATTCCGAGATGACCGTATTCTTTTATCCGAAAGCCGATGGTCAATCTCCGGGCAGGGCGGCTCAGCTTTATTTGTGTGAGAAGTCCATAGTGAGTTCTATTCCGGAGACAGGCTATTGTGATTTAAAGGAAGGCCTGATTCCGCAGCTTGTGCGTGCAGGCAAGACGATTTCCGCAGGCATACTTGATCCTGCGATTCAGGGATTTCGAAATTGGCAAGACTACCTGGCTGTTGTGTCGGGATTTATTTCTCTGTACGAAAATGAAAAGACCTTGCGGGAAGCGGGAGCGGATCAGGGGGCCGGTATCTGGATTCATCAGACAGCTTGTGTTGCTCCGACAGCAAGAATTATCGGTCCGGTGGTCATCGCAGAAGATGCGTGTATTGAAGACCATGCTGTGGTTATCGGACCGGCGGTCATCGGAAAAAGGGTCCGGATTGGCGGCGGGGCATATATTGATCAGAGTGTGATATGGGAAGGGGCTGAAATCGGGTCGGGATGCCAGATTGAAAGGAGCCTTGTGGATTCGAACAAGATCATTAAAGCGGATACGGCGAGTCGTGGAAAGCTGCTTGCTGAGGAACAAGGATGGTCCGGCGGTTGTACGAACTGGCTTTATCGTCAGATTAACCGGTTCAGTCGGGGGGGGATTGGGTCGAAAAAGACTCTGGCCGATTATGTGGCAGCTCCTCATGGCAGGACAACACTGATTGCCGGCGGTATCGCATTAGTTTGCTGTATGCTGGCGGCGTATGCCATACCGACCCTGCGGGATTTGTGGAAAATGTGGGTCAGCAGCGATGAATATTCCAGCGGGATGCTGGTTCCGGTCCTGGCGATCATCGTGTTGTGGATGCGCCGCAATCGCCTGATGAACAGCGGCTTTTATCCATCCGTGTGGATGGGCACCGCTTTATTACTGTTTGCTCAGGGTGTCCGATTTTTCGGCCTGTATTATATGTTTGGCTCTTTGGAAAATATTTCGATGATACTGACCCTCATCGCACTGAGTCTGCTGGTTTTCGGATTTCGGGTTATCATGCAGGTCTGGTCGGTGCTGTTATTTCTGTTTTTAATGCTGCCGCTGCCCAGACGTGTTCAGAATATTGCGGCCGAACCCCTGCAGGAGTGGGCAACCGCGTCGGCAGTGTTTGTGCTGGAGACGCTGGGCTTTAATGTCGCCCGTGAGGGCAATGTGATTAATCTGAACGGCACCATGGTGGCGGTGGCTGAAGCCTGTAACGGACTTCGCATGCTGACGGCGTTTATTGTTGTGTCCGCACTGGTGGTTTTGATTTCGGAGCGGTCGCGGATTGTCAAGCTGATTTTGCTGATGTCGAGTATCCCGATTGCCTTATTGTGCAATACCCTGCGTCTTGCAGCGACATCCATCGCATTTACGATGATTGCCAGTGAGCAATGGGAAAAGGCGTTTCATGATTACGGTGGTCTGGCGATGATGCCGGTAGCCCTGTTTATGGCGGTAGGCGAGTTGTGGCTGCTGTCGAAACTGTTTTATGAGCAGCGTTTTGTTGAGCCGCCTGTGTCGGATATGGTATTCAGAAAATCAAAGGATTCATTATGAATGATAATCAACCCAGACAGGATTATGAATTTGACAATCAGCAGGTTGTTCAGTATGAAGGCGGTGCGGATTCGTACCAGCAGCCGCATCCTGCCGATGGGGGATTCGATATTGTCGGGATGCTCAAGCGGCGATGGCTGCTGATATTGCTGATTCTGCTGCCGGTATCGGGCGGAGGGCTGGCGGGAGCGCTGCATTTTGTCGGCAAGCAATATAAGACGCAGGCGGCCATTGAAATCGCTCCGATTGTTCCGGCGATTTTATACAGCAATTCCGATTCGGAACGACCCCTGCCGAATTATGATGCATTCAAGAATACCCAGGCCATAGTGATGTCCAGTGATGTTGTGTTGAATCGCGTGGCGGACGAACTTTACAGCCAGGGGCTGAACTATTTTGAAGGCGTTACAGACCCTCGTATGAAGCTTCGCGAAGCAGTCGCAAATGGTGGAATTGTTATTCAACCGCAAAGAAACAGTAATTTAATTATTCTGGAAATGTCCGGGCCGTCGCAGTATTATCATGAAGCAGAAAAAATTCTTACTTCTATTGTCAATAATTACATCGCAATTGCGGCTACCTCTGAGAAGGAAGGTGAAAACAGCAAATTAACTAATCTGGATCAGGAAAAAAAGGCCCTGCAAAAAACAATTGATAGCCAGCGTGAAACCATTCGTCGGCTGGTGGATGAATTCGGTTCCGGCGAATTAACGCCGCGGCAGGAAATGATGTTTGAACAGGTGGCCAGTCTGCAGAAAGAATTGATAACAATCAATATCCGCAAAATGGCCCTTGAAAGCCAGATTGAGATTCAAAAAAGTGAGGAACCCAATGAGCCTTTATCGTATGATCTGTTAAGCCGCAAAACCGCGATTATCCAGTCTGATCCTGCGATTCAGGCCTTGATGACGGACATTCGCCGATATGAAGAGCTGGTGAATGCCGGCCAGCAGAACATGGTTGACATCCATCCGGAAATGAAACGCCGTCGTGAGATGCTGCAGACGTTGCAGAGCCGATATGATGAAAAACTCAAGACGGTAACCGAACAGGTAGAAAGCAATCTGCAGGTCGAGCAGTCCCGTTCGCAAAAGCGAAAACTGGTCGAATTGGAAAATGAGCTGGTGCAGATTACCGAATATGAAAAGAAGCTGACCGACAAGATTAATGAACAGGATTTGGCTACAATCAGTCTGGGCCGCCGGCAGTTTAATATCGACGATGAAAAAGAACTGCTCGAGCAGACCAAAACCCGGTATAATGAAGTGGTTCGTCGTATCGAGGAACTGGTTATGGAGAGCAAGCGTCCGGCCCGTATTTCAATTGCTTTTCAAGCCAACAGCATTCCAGCCGAAGGCAAGCTGAAAAAAATTGCCGCAGCGGCTGTCTTTGCCGGTTTTGCCATGAGTTTTGGTCTGGCGTTCCTGCTGGAAAAAGCGGATAAACGAATCCATGCCCCGGATGAGGTGGTTCGTCGGATCGGAGTCCGTATCATCGGGACAACGACCTGCCCCAAAGAAGTCGACCGAAAGCTGCTCGGTCAGCAACTGGTGGATGATTTCCAGACCATTCGAGCCAACTTGACCCTGTTAAGCGGGGATTCGCATAAAATCATTGTGGTCAGCAGCGCCGGCAAGGGCGACGGCAAGACGACATTTTCAATTAATTTGGCTACCAGTTTTGCCCATGCCGGGCAGCGAACACTGCTGATTGATGGTGACCTGCGAAAACCGGATATTGCATATAAGCTGGACCTGCCGGAGCATAATCGAGGCCTTCAGGATTATTTGTTCGGTGCCGACATTGGTAAAGTGCTGACCAGTCTCAATGGTGACGGCCTGTCCATTCTGGCGGCCGATGAGCGGAACGCGACGGATGCCGCTGATTTACTGAGTCAGAAGTCCACGATACAGCGGATTCGTGACCTTGCCAATCATTTCGACGTGGTAATTATTGATACCCCGCCGGTGCTGGCGTTCGCCGATGCATTGCTGTGGGGCAAAATGGCTGATGGGATTGTGATGGTCAGCTTTGTGGGTAAAACGGCACATCCGGAAATCAAACAGGCGATTGAGCGAATTACTCAGGCGGGTATTCGAATTCTGGGGACGGTGGTCAATAATGTCAAAATGCATCAGAATTATCGTCGATATGGTTACGGGTATGGATATGCGTATGGATACCATCAAAAACCGGATGCCAAGCGACCTGCCCGACAGAAATCTGCTGATCACCTGCTGTTATCCCGTACGGCAGGGAAGACGCATGATGAACATCCGGCATAATTGAAATTCATAGAAGTCACTGTATGCAGCTTTTGATTTGTCCAGAATTATTTGGAGGCAATAATCGACCCGGACCGTGGAGTCATCTGGGGGCGATGCTGCCCAACCGTGAATTGCTCTGGGCCATTCTGCTTGCCAGGCAAACCAGGATGGGCTGGGGAGTACTGAATGTCTTGCCGCCGTCGGATGGGGACAAGAAGGCCGTGTCCATACCGGGTCAATTCAAAGGGCGAATCCCTGTAAATGGCCAGATAACAGATTCAAAATCATCATCCCCGTATTTTCTGATCCATCATGGGCGTTTTCTGACGACATTGTCTTCAAGGGTATTTGACGACCTTGCCAGTCATGTCGATGCGGATATGATAACTATCGAGGCGGTTCCTGAACTTTCCGCGTTTTATGAAACAGCTTGTCTGACTGGAAACGGCGATATGGTTGGTATCAGCAGACCCTATCAGGATGGGATTGAACCACAATTTCAGATGACAGGTCATCCTCACCATCTTCTGATTCACCAGCGGTTATTGTCTCGGTGTCCATCCCTGATGAAAACGAGTGATCCTGAACAATGGCTGGATATTGCCCGACAGGCCGGAGCCAGGTGTCTGTATTTTAAAGTGGCCGGGGTACCCTGTGATCTGGAGAGTGAACAGGGGGTATTGTCGGTGTTGGCAACTGAAGAATTTACGGAAGCAGAAACCCTCAAGTCGTCGGATTTGCCTGCGTCGGTACGTGTTGTTGGTCCCATATTATGGGGCCGTAATGTTCAGGTGGAACCGGATGTGATTATCACAGGGCCAACAGTCCTTTGCGATGGGGTCAAGATTCATTCCGGGGCGGTGGTCAAACATTCAGTCATCGGGCCGAATCTTGACATTGCTTGTGAACAAGTGGTTCGAAATCGAGTACTTTGGACTCAACAGGATTGCGAAACAGATGATTCATGCAAGAATACATCGAGTATTGAGACTGAACCATCCAGTTTTATTCAAGCGTTTCGCCACTGGCCAACACTGTCTTATGCCCGCATGATAAAACGCCTGGCCGATATTTTGTTTTCTCTGGTAGTTCTGGTTTTAGCAAGTCCAATATTTTTGGTTGTGGCTTTGATTATTAAACTAACTTCATCTGGGCCGATTTTTTACCCGGCTCGTCGACAGGGACACCATGGCGTAGAATTTAACTGCATGAAATTTCGTACGATGATTGTTCAGGCAGATGCCCTTCAGGATCGGCTTCGCGTTGTCAATCAAGTGGATGGTCCGCAGTTTAAAATTGAAGATGATCCTCGAATTACCGGTGTTGGTAAATTTTTAAGGGACACCTGTATTGACGAGATTCCCCAGTTTATCAATGTTTTGCTGGGTCAGATGAGTGTGGTTGGTCCTCGACCTTCGCCGGATCAGGAAAATCGGACCTGCCCGGCCTGGCGTGATGCCCGTCTTTCGGTGCGTCCGGGGATTACCGGATTATGGCAAATCAGTCGAACTCGAAAAATCGGTATGGATTTTCAAGAGTGGGTGTATTATGATATGGAATATGTCCGCAATCTGTCGCTATGGATGGATGTGCGGATTTGTGTTCGGACTGTCATGCATCTGGTGCATCAGTTCCTCAAACAGTTTGGATAAATAATGCCCAAAGGATTGAATCAGGGAGAAAGCTATGGCTCGGCTGAAAGTCAATTGGACGCTGCTGATTGTATTGTTGTTATCATTGGTTGTTCTGGGGTTGACGGTTTTTGGATTACGCGGCTGGAATCGTAATTATCGAGCCAAGATTGGCAAAGAAAAGGGGCTGGCGGCCTTTGAGCAGAAACAATGGCCAGAGGCGGCACAGTTTCTGGGACAATATCTGGGGGTACACCCGAATGATACGGAGATGCTGCTCAAATACGCTCAGTCGCAAATGAGCATCAAGCCGGCCAAGCAGGGGAATCTTAACCAGGCGGTAAACGCCTATCGTTCGATTCTCCGTCAGGAAGAAAACCTCGAAGCGGCCAAGAATCTTACAGGCATCTATCTGTGGATTGCCGGTCTGCCCGGGGAAGGTCAGCTTACGGCTGAACGGTTCCTTGAAAAACAGAACCACCCTGAAATCCGCCAGTTGCTGGCGGCCTGCCTGATTCAGCAGAAGCAGTATGACAAAGCAATTCAGGAATTGAATCGGGTGATTCAGGACGATCCCACCCTGGTGTCTGCGTATGACCTGCTGGCCCAGGTTACAGAAAAAAAAGATGGAAATGCCGCCGAATCTGAACGGTATCTAACTGAGGCGATTGAGAAGAACCCTCAATCCGCGATGGCGTATCTGCAGCGGGCTAATTATCGGTTGCGTACTGGAAAGCAGCAGCAGGCCATCGAGGATTTGACACAGGCCGGTCAATGCGAATTGGATATGGTGGATAAGAAAATTCTGCTTGCCGAAGCTTGGCTCAAGGCAGAGCGTCCTCAGCAGACTCAGGAACTGCTGGAACAAATCCTGAGCAAGGAGCCTCAAAACTTATCTGCCTGGCTGCTGAAGGCACGCCTGGCACTTGCGGCCGACAATCCGGAGGATATGGCGACGGTTGCAGAAGAAGGAATCAAGGCGATCGGAGAGGAGTCGATAGAATTTATGCCGATGGCGGCCGAATTGTTCATCAAGTCGCAAAAAATTGACCGGGCCAGGGACTGTGTTGCGGCACTGCGCAAAGCCGAAGTCAATGAGATGGTGCTTGCTTATATCGAAGGGGTCATTGCCGAAAAAGATGCCAATTGGAGTCTTTCCGCCAAATCGTTTCGCAAGGCATACGATCTTGGGCGTAAAGATGAAGAAACCGTAATACGTACGGCCGGGGCACTGGCTCGATGCGGGGATTATCTGGCGGCGTCTCAAATAACGAGTGCATTTTTAAACGCCCAGAGCGAATCTTTTCGGGGACAATTGCTGGCTGGGGATCTGATGGCTCGGCAGCGGCAATGGACCTTGGCATTGAACCATTTGAAAAAGGCAATATTGCTGAATCCCAACAGCGGCGAAGCAGCCATGATGGCATTGCAGGTTCGAATGCAAAAACTGGCTTCAACTCCCGTTCGCGATGATTCCTGGGATGCCTTGATCAATGATATTACAGCGATTTTAAAACAGCAGGACAATGCATCTGTCCGGGCACTGCTGTTTCAGGCAGCCTCTGCCGCGGGCAAAAAAGAGTTAATGAAACAGCAGGTTGATCATTTGAAATCCGCGTTCCCAGAAGAAGCCCGAACGACAATGATCGAGGCGGAATACCTTGTATCAGAAAGCAAATTTACAGAAGCCGCAGAGGTTCTCACTCGGGGGATGGAAAAGGGGCCGAACTGGGAGATGGCTCGCGTGCTGGTGTTGCTTAACATGCGTCAAAAGAATATTGAAGGGGCGACGGCGGTATTGACTAACTTTATTGCTCAGACGAATAATCCTCAGGAAAAACGGGACGCATCAGTTCAATTAATTGATATTGACGCTTTGACGGGCAAACGCGACCAGGCGTATGAGTCGCTGAAAAAACTGGCCGCGGACAATCCGGACGATATTGCACTATGGCGTAAATTGCTGGATATGGGACTGTCGACGGAAAAGGTTGAGACACTTGGGCAGTGGGTTGACCAGGTCAAACTGGCCGAGGGGCAGCAGGGCCGGCAATGGCGTTATGAGCAGGCCCGCCTTTGGTTTACACGATATGAAAAGCAGAAATATTATACGCAGATTGTAGATTTGATTAATGAAATACTGCGGTTTTATCCCGACGACAAACAGAGCATTCTGTTGTTAGCGGCAACGCATGAGGCGTCTGCAAATCGTCAGCTTGCTTTGAAATCGTACTTGGAAGCCTTAAGCTGTGATCCCGATGATGTGAATACTGCGGTTGCTGTAATTGCAGCTCTGTACCGTAACGATGAGTATCTTCAGGGGCATGAAATCCTGAAGGGACTCACCGACAAGGGGTACCGGGATTCCCGTCTCACACAGCTTGAAATGCAATACCTCGCAGGTCAGAAGGAGTGGTCAACTGTGTCAGAAATGCTGGAAAAAGAAATTGAAAAATCCCCCAATAATCAGGATCCTCAACTTGCTCTGGCGTTGGTGAAAATCAATGAAGGAGATTACGCCAAAGCCGAACAGTTGATTGATCAGCTTCTGACTACAAAACCTGATTCCATGGAGGTTCTTGCAATCAAAGTGAGATTGTATCTTGGGCAGGCCCAGAATGACAAAGCAATTCAATTCTGCAACGATTTGGTCACTAAATATAATTCCATTTCATCCTATTATCTGCGTTGCGAAACGTTGATTTCTCTCAAGCGAATCGATGAGGCACAAAAGGATATTGAAACACTGCGAACACTGATGACCGAGGCCGACAAACAAATGGCTGAACTGACTTGTGCGCAGTTATATAGTCTGACTGGCGATCAGAAGAAAGCCCTGGATGAGATTCAGACGGCTCTTAAAGAGGGGCTTGACAGGCCGGAAGTGCGGCGTTCCGCAGCCAATGTGATTGGCAACGTACTGCAAAGGATTGATATTAAAAAGGATGCCGCCTACGCCAAACAAGCCGAACAGATGCTCAATGATATATTGAACAAAGATTCGCAGAATGTACAAGCGGTATTTACTCTGGCGATGCTCTATCATGGTCAGGACTATATTGAGCAGGCGGCCAAAATGTATGAAAGGACGCTGGCTCTGGATCCGACTCAGGGATATGCAGCCAACAATCTGGCATGGATTCTCTGTCAACATCAGAAAAAGCCGGAAAAGGCACTGGAACTTGCCAATAAAACCCTGCAGATTGCACCGACTTATGCGGACTTGTGGGATACCCGTGGAGTGATTTATATGACCCTCGGCGATTTCCAGAAGGCTGTCGATGATTTCCTGCAAAGCACTACGCTGTATGCAAAAATGACTCAGGCCAGGCCCGAGATGACTGCCAGCACCTTCCGCCTTGGGAAATGTTATGTCAAATTGAACAAAGCCAAAGAAGCCCGGGAAGAGCTGCTGAAGGCCAAAGAATTATATCAAAAACTGGGTGGTTTAACGCCGCAGGAATTGGCCGAACTGGATAGCATGCTGTCGGGATTGTCAAAATAATCGCACTGGCGATCAACGACAGTGCGATGAACTATCAGCGGGCAGGCTCGGATATCTCGGGAATAAGGATATCCGGGCGTTTATTGATTGTTGCTAAAGACCCACGGCTCGTCGGATATCGGATAGGCGAGGATCTCTTCAGGGGTAAAATACAGACCGATTTCGTAGGCGGCGGACTCGGGGCTGTCTGAGCCGTGTACCAGATTGTAACCCCGGGTGCACCCAAAATCACCGCGTATGGTTCCCGGCTCTGCTTCGCAGCCGAAGGTTTTGCCCATCAGTTTACGACAGATCTGGATTGCTCCGGGACCAGCCCATACCATGACCATGGAAGGGGATGAGCTAAGATATTTTGTTACCCCGGCAAAAAAAGGTTTGCCTTCATGGACGGCATAATGACGACGGGCCAGGGCCTCTGAAATATGCATCAGTCTGGCAGCGACCAATTGGAGACCCTTGCGTTCAAACCGACTTAAAATAGGCCCGATGAGGCGCCGCTGCACCCCATCGGGTTTAATAATAATGAGTGTTTGTTCCATGTTCGGATTCGTTACCGACTGCTTGGGATAATGAAAATTTCTACACGACGATTGGCCGGGTTGCCCTGCTTGTTGGTTTTATTGGGTTCGGCAGGACGAAATTCTCCATATCCTTTGGCACACATCCGGTCTTCGGTTATCTGATTCTGGGCCAGGATGTTCAGCACGGAAATTGCACGATGAACCGAAAGATGCCAGTTGGTGGGGTGTTTCTGTTTGGTATCGGCCCGGCTGATTCTCAGGTCGTCGGTGTGGCCGACAATGGCCATATCGAACTGTTTGGCTTCGGGCTGATTCATAATGCCGGCCAGGGTCTTCAGTGCGCCGGCTGCGGCGGTGGCCACTTCATCACTGCCCGGATTAAAGAGTAAGTCACTCTTGAATTTCAGGGAGCCGCTTGCTTCATCAAAGCTGACCAGGTCGGGATTTCTGCTGGCAAAGTCCTTGAGCAGAACATTCATTTCCATCGGCAGGGGGGCGCCGCCCTGAAGGAGCTGTTCCTGTAGTTTTGCAATCATGGCTTTTTTCTGTTCCAGATCGGCTTCCAGTGCTGCGATATAGGCATTTTTAGCCTGCAAATCCGCGCCGCTCTTGCCGGTCAATGATTGCAACTCTTTATTTTTCTGATCCAGCGTTTGATTGCAATCACCCAGTTGACTTTCTAACTGAGCAATACGATCCTGCTGAATGCGGTTTTGTGCCTTCAAGTCATCAAGTTGCGCCTGTGAAACGCAACCAGAGGCTGCGATAGCCACTGCCGCTAATGTTGCCACTACCCAAATCCTGCTTGTTTTCATTTGTTTTTTTCCTTTCCAGACAATTCAATCCCTTTATGAAAAGCCCGTCCGCAGGCTGAATAAACCTGAAGATACGGGCTTTAGTATTTAAAGTACCCTATTATTGTCGGCAAAATCAATGGATTTAATACAATTTTGTGCTTTAGGGCTTCTTTTGGTAAACGTCGCTCTTACCTTGTCCTTTTCCGCCGCCGGCCAGAGTTGCAAAAACGGAAAAAACAAGCACCGCCAACAGGAGAATAATTGCCGTGATAAATCCCCAATTGATCTCGGCGATACCCTGATAGGACAGGAATTTTACGATAGACGGCAGGATTCCACGCAAGCCGGCAGTGGTTGCGATACCCGCCAATATCAGTGCTAATAACGGGAAAAACATCATAACGCCGTAGATGTTGGAGGCAGGATCCGGAGGGGCGATAGCGACCAGTTGAGCTCCGACGGGAGCTGCCGCGCCATTGGTCATTGCCGCCACCGGGGCAGCCATGATCGGTTCGGCCGATTCAGCCGCTCCCCCGGGTTCGTGCAGCAGACCTTCAGCTTCTTTTGCAAAATCAACCGGTGCGGCAGCAGCTTCAGCCTGAGCAGGAATATCCGGCCCGGTTGGTAAAATATCATCCAAAACCGCACCCAGAGAGGTGTCATCAGCCTGGAGGGACAGGTCTAGAAGACCTGAGCCGCTGCCCACACTTTCCAGATTGGCATCGGCATCCAGACTTTCAATTTCTTCCAGTTCAGCGGCCTTGGTTTCCGCTTTGGTGTCAGAAGTGACTTTGTAGTGATCATCGGTATCTCCCAGGACATTGATGCCGACCGTGCCGATATTGGTATCGGCCATGGTCAGATCGCCCATCTGGCTTAATCCAAAACCTCCCTCGCTGTCTGGTTTTTTTGGGGATTCCGGGGTCGTATCTGGTTCGAGTTGAATCTCAGCGGTCTTTTCCAATTCGAGATTCATTTCAGAATCAGCAATCAGATCAATAGTGTCAGATTCTTCAGCAAGTTTATTGACTTCGTCCTGTTTGTATAAGACTTTCGTTCCATCCCGATATTCACGGATTTTGCCCTGCTTAATGAGATCTTTAACCTGCGTTTCGGTTTTGCCGAGTTTTTGTGCTGCTTCCTGAAGAGTGTAAAATGTTCCAGCCATGACACAATCTTTCCATAATAAGTCTATAAGTACTTTTTCAGTCCCGTAACCGCATCACTCGTAGCATCTTAACTTATTTATCTTCCTTATGTTAATTATAGCCGACCTGAGACATGATGCAACTTCATTTTTTTTACTTTCATGAGGTGGAATATAAAAAGCGGTCATATGAGATATACAATGGCTATTACAATCGGGGATATTTGGGTAATCTGTTTGAGTTCCTTAGTCGAAAACTACGCTGTGAGAAAAAGAAGACTGTCAGTCCTTCATAATGTGATAGTAGTAGACGGTAACAAGTATTAAATCAAGGTTCCAATGAAGACACCATTCAAGAAAACATTGTTTTTTACGTCGGCAATGGTTCTTTTTGGGATAGTTATTTCTGGCTGTCCAAAGGAGTCCGCCTCCGAAACAGAATCCTCAGAAGAACTTGTAAGTGATTCAGCGAAAAAGACTTGTCGTAAACTTCTTGTAGTGCATAGCTATCATCCTGAATATGAATGGGTTCAAGCCATTACCCGTGGTATTCGGATGGAAGTGAACGCCTATGAAGTGGATCTGCAATGTTTTTATATGGATACCAAGCGAAATCCATCTCCGGCCTGGGCAAAACAAAAAGCTCAGGAGGCGATGGACGTTATCGGACAATGGATGCCGCAAGCGGTCATTACGGTGGATGATAATGCCCTGAATTATGTTGGTCGCCCGCTGATCCAGTCAGGGGTTCAGCCGGTTGTGTTTTGCGGGATCAATTCGAATCCGGCACAGTATGGTTATCCTGCGCCGAATTTAACCGGCGTTATTGAGCGGCCGCATTTCAAAGAGTCTGTCGCGTTGTTCCGCAAAATTACCTCGAAAACCGGTCCGGTCCGGATTGTGGTGCTGTCGGACAGTTCTGAGACCTCTCAATTCACGCTGGATTATATGAAGACCCAGGTGGATTCGTCGTTTGTGGTTCTGGATTGGATTATGCCGGATAATCAGGAACAATGGCAAAAGGCAGTTCTCGAGTCTCAGCATGCCGATGCAATTGCGGTTTATCTATACCACACCGTGCTGCAATCACAGGACTCTCAGGCGGTATGTGAGCCGCAGGAACTGATGGCCTGGACGGCGGAACACAGCACGGTTCCGATCATTGGTTTTTTGACCTTTGCCGTGGATGATGGTTCTCTGTGCGGTATGTTGGAATCGGGTGTGGAACAGGGGGCTCTGGCCGGTCAGTATATTGAAAGAATATTGGATGGGGAGGATCCTGCATCATTGAAGTTGGTGCTGGGGCAAAAGGGCCAATCCATGCTGAATCTCAATATGGCCAGAAAATTAAATCTGACGATTTCCCCCGACATCATCGATGGGATTGATATTGTTGTCGGACGAGAGCTGCAAAAGAATGTAAATTGAGTCGAACTGTGATGCGTAATAAAGCAACAGAGCGTATTCAAAGAGGAATCCTGCTGACACTGCTGTCAGGGACGGTGATTACATTGTCTGTGTTCGCTTTCTGCTTTGATGCGGCATGGAAAAAAACAGTCCGGGATTTTGAAAAAGAAGTCCTTTCTTACGACAATTTACTGTCGGGGACTATTGCACAGGATATCCATGCCTTAGAGTCGATTTCACTTTTTTACCAGTATTCGGATTATATTTCGCGCGATGAATTTTCCGGATTTATTTTCCCCGTCTTATCAAAAAACAGAAGTTTTAAAACCCTGTTCTGGGTTCCACGTGTGTTTGAAGATCAGCGAGAGCAATATGAGATGCGTGCTCGTGCCGAAGGCGTTGAGCAATTTGAGTTTACACAGCCGAATGGACAGCGGGGGGAGACGCAATCCCAGTATTTTCCAATTTATTATATCGAGCCTTTCGGAGGCTATCAGGATGTGCTTGGTTACGACCTGGGAACCCAGACGGATGTAAAAGCGGTTATGGATACGGCAATTCGCCAGGGACATATCTCTGGTGTTATCAAGCCATTTGCCTTAAAACAGGTCCCTGTTACTGAACAGAAGCAGGGGCAAGATTGCTGGCTTATTGCTCCCATCTATGACCGCAATAGTTATCATTACACGGAGCAGGGGCGCCAGGCCAGTCTGCTTGGATTTGTGGTCGGAGTTGTCGATTTCAATGAAATCGTTAAAAGTACTCAATCCTTACTGTCCCCCGACATTCAGATCAGCCTGTATGATTGTACGGATTCAGAGAATACTATTTTATTATATGGTACAGACCGCGGCCAGGATATCAGCAAGAAAGAAGGTTTTTTTGCCAGGAACTGCATATATCGGAATCAGTTGAGGTATTCCGACCGGATTCTGGGTATCTGTTTGTCGAAAGACAAACAAGGGAGTGTTCTGGCGGACACTCATTTCTGGCCAGTCTGGCTGATTCTGCCCCTCGGAGGACTGTTAAACTGCCTGCTGGTGCTCTATCTGCATTTATTGCATAAACGCAATGAGCTGGCTGATAAGCTGGTTGCCAGGCGGACTATAGAATTAAAAGAACAAAAAGAAAAAGCCGACCAGATTGCTCTGGAAGCCAGGCAGGCCAATCAGGCGAAGAATGCTTTTCTGGCGTCGATGAGCCATGATATCCGCACCCCGATGAATGCCATCATCGGCTTTTGTGAATTACTGGCGGAAGAACAGTTGGATCAGGAGCAGCGTTATTATGTGGGTATTATTCATGAAAGCTCCAAAAGTCTGCTGATGCTTCTGAATGATATCCTTGATTTATCCAAAATTGAAGCCGGCCGGATGCGTCTGGATGTTACCGAATGCAATCTTCATGAGCTGTTAAGTCACATAGAGTCCATGCTAACGCCGACCTCGGTTAATCGCGGGCTTGATTTTCGGATCATTGTGTCTCCGACTCTGCCATGCCTGATTCAGTCCGATCCTCTCCGAATACGGCAATGTCTGGTTAATCTGGCCAGTAATGCGATCAAGTTTACTCATACCGGTCATGTTTATATCAGCGTGTCGATGGAACATGAGATGGTGCGGTTTGATGTGGAAGATACGGGAATCGGTGTTCCTGCCGACAAATTAAACAGCATTTTTGAGGAATTTAACCAGGCCGATGATACAACAACCCAACAATATGGCGGAACCGGGCTGGGGCTGACCATCACCCGGCAGTTGGCGCGAATGATGGGCGGGGATGTGTCGGTTACCAGTCGGGTGGGGCAGGGTTCAGTTTTCAGCCTTACAATTCCGGCACACATCACAGCATGCCCCGGCGAAGGACAGGACAAGCAAGTGCTTGAGACGGCGGGGCATTGCCGGTAATCCGGAGGCTGTAAGTATTTGTCATTGTTGGGGTGGTATGTCTTGACTGTCTGTTCTGGTTTTTATAAAATCAGCATGTCTGAATAGTTCAAAATATGCGGTTGACTCCAGAACGGGAAAGATCGTGCTGTAATGACGGAACCAATCACACGAAGATCATTTATAAAGAGCATCGCCTTGGGTGCAGCTTTCCTCAATCAGGGTTGTGTCCTGAATACCTTATACTCTAATAAAACCGCCTTAAAACCCAATATCCTATTATTTCTTGTTGATGATATGGGGTGGCAGGATACCTCGGTGCCATTTTATACCGAAATTACCCCTTTTAACCGTCGGTATCAGACACCTCACATGGAACAGCTTGCCAGACAGGGCGCCAAGTTTACCCAGGCGTATTCCTGTTGTGTCTGCTCGCCCACCCGCATCAGTCTGATGACGGGGTTAAATGCCGCACGGCATCGTGTGACCAACTGGACGCTCAACAAAAATGCCTCGAATGATTCCCCTCATGAAACATTGACATTCCCGGATTGGAATGTCAACGGACTAAGCCCTGTTGAGGGGATTGAACACACGGTTTATGCCAAGCCTCTTCCGCAGTTCCTTAAACAGGCAGGCTACCATACGATTCATGTGGGTAAGGCCCACTTCGGGGCAAGAACGACCCCCGGCGAGGATCCTTTGGCTCTGGGTTTTGATGTCAATATAGCAGGTCATGCCGCGGGAGGGCCGGGCCATTATCTGGGGGCAAAGAATTTCGGCAACAAGCCGGGCCAGCATACGCCACCATGGGGGGTGCCGGGGCTCGAGCAATATCACGGCCGGGATATTTTTCTCACAGAAGCCCTTACGATCGAAGCGATTCGTGCGATGGACCAGGCGATGGCCGCTGGCAAACCTTTTTATCTCTACATGTCTCACTATGCCGTCCATGTTCCGTTTGCCGAAGACAGCCGTTTTATACAGAAATACACCGATGCCGGTCTTGATTCCAGGGAGGCCATGTATGCCGCGATGATTGAAGGCATGGATCAATCCCTTGGCGATCTTATGGCTAATCTGAAACGCCATCATATTGAAAATGACACTATCATACTTTTCATGTCAGATAATGGCGGGTTGAGTGCAACGAATCGCGGAGGGATACCGCACACTCATAACAAACCGCTGAGCAGCGGAAAAGGATCTTCCCATGAAGGCGGGGTCAGAGTCCCCATGATTGTGAAGTGGCCCGGTGTGACTGAGCCTGATTCAACCTGTGATAAACTGGTGATGATTGAAGATTTTTTTCCGACAATCCTGGAAATGGCCGGCATACACAAGCCGCAACAGATTAACACGAAGATCGACGGAATAAGCTTTGTTCCCTTGCTCAAGAACCGTCCCGGATTTCCGGAATCGAGATCGCTTTTCTGGCATTTTCCGAATAACTGGGGGCCTGCCGGACCAGGAATTGCCCCTCACAGTGCAATCCGAAAAGGTGACTTTAAACTCATCTACTACCATGAGTCACAGAGCTTTGAACTATTCAATATTGCAAAAGACATTGGCGAAGCAAACAATCTGTTCGAATCCAATCCTGAAATTGCAAAGCCGCTGGCAGATGAATTGGCGGCTTTCCTCAAACAAACAGATGCTCAGATGCCTTTGAATAAAAACACATCTGAACCCATTCCTTTGCCCGATATCTTGCTTTAATCTGTGTTTGTTTTAGCCTGTGCAAGCCTGTTGGTCAACTTGTTAAGGTCTTTATTCAAAGTCGCTTAGACCAAATTCAATAAAACCAGAGATAAAATCACTTATACCGAAAAGTATTCTTCGACATTGTTTTATTTGGTGTCCGATCGGGTTTGATTAGGCTCATTTCGGGCTTACGTTCGGTGCCAATTATGTTTCAGGGTGGGCATTAAAAAAGGAAAGTTTCGCCGTGGCTGGGAAACTTTCCTTTTCGTTTGCTGTTTAAGCTTCTCTAAAAGCTCAAACTTATTTCTTTTTCGCGACTTTCTTCTTTGCGACTTTTTTCTTCGCAACTTTCTTTACGACTTTTTTCTTTGCAACTTTCTTTTTCGCAGCTTTCTTTGCCATAGTCTATTCACCTCCTTTCGCTTCTTATCTGAGATATACCTGTACAGGTTTTAATCATCTGCTTATATCTATTATTATATAAACATCGTCATAGAGTTCAAATATTCTTCACGGTTTTTTTACTTAACCAGCCATTCCAGAAGACTTTGAGATAAAAGTCATGGGGATATGATTACACTTTTGGCTATTCAAGCGGCTCAATTTAGCATGCGGATAAATAAATGAAATATATTTCAAACGGGCGTATGGATGCAAAATACTGCAAACTAAAATTTTAATGTTTCCGATTTGCAGCCTTTAAAAAACCGGGAACAGGCAAGATATGATGCATCGATCAAAAAAAAACAAAAAAATGAAAAATTTTTTGTGTGACGTGTTCAAAAAATTGAAATATAACAAGTGATTGTGAGTTTTGTCTGTGAGTTTCTGGTTATGAGCGCCGTTATATAAGAAGGTCCCAATGCCATAATGACGGCGTGGTTTGGATAGACAAAACGGTATTATCAGAGTATAATCTAAGGCAGATCGGTGTATATTACGGCTTGTTTTGCCATAAGCACAAGATATCGGCATGGGTTGTCGGTGTGGTTGATTGAAGAATATGGGATGAGATGAATTCAAGCGGAATAATTCTTTTCGGCGGATCATTTGATCCGGTCCATCAAGGTCATATCCAGATGGCTCAATTCGCCATGAGTTATTTGCATATTCGTCGATTGATTATGATTCCAGCGGCCCGGTCTCCTCATAAAATTAATCCGCCGGTTGCCGAAGGGCGGGATCGTTTGGAGATGATTCGTCTTGCAATCCGTGACAGAGATGGTCTTGAAGTCAGTGATATCGAACTGAATCGCCCACAACCCAGCTATACGTATGATACCGTTCGGTTCTTTCGTGACAGTATCGGCAGGGATGTGCCGCTTTACTGGCTTGTCGGAGCGGATGCGATTGTCGATTTGCCGTATTGGCACCGAATTGGGGAATTACTGGATATGTGTCAACTGTGCATCATGTATCGGGCTGGGTATGAAAGGCCTTCGCTGCAGGCTTTGCTGCCCAAATTTCGGCCGGAGCAGATTGAGGCTATGGAACGGCATGTAATCCCGACACCTCTGGTTGACATTAGCAGTACAGAGGTTCGTGAACGGATTGCCGCAGGACAGGCGGGAACGGGCATCTTATCTCCAAGTGTTTTAGAGTACATAGTAAAAAATAAGCTATATCTATAAATAGGACATAAATGAAAGTGAAAAACTGACGGAATTGACCTGCTTTTGTGTTTTTGATTGACGTACTTATGTATTCCTTATATATATAAAGTCTTATCTTTAGGTGGACTGTATGTTGTTTCAGGACTCATATTCGGAGATTATAACGATGGTACTTGGAAAACGGATTCTCGGAGTCGTCTTTCTGTTCGTTTTGGCGACATCAGTGTTGGCCGAAGGGGTGCAGACGGATTGGAATGACTTCTTGCACTACACCGCAATAGGACGCTTTGACCTGGCACAGGGATACGGCCAAAAGATTATTGAAGCGAATCCTGATCCCCAGGAGTTACTGGCGTTAAGTGAAGAAAATCCTGATGGTTATAATATTCTGTTGAAAATGAACGCCGAAAGTGAAGAACTTCGGGAAGTCAGCGGTAAGATTCTGGATATTATTGAAAAAGGGCGTTTTATCCGTCGTACCGACCCGAAGATTATTGTTGAAGAAATTCGTCGATTGAGTACCACCATTCGGGGCAGAATTGCCGCCGAAGAACGATTGCGTAATGCCGGCGAATATGCCATTCCTTATATGCTTTCCGCTCTGGCTGATGACAGCCGCAAGAGTGAATACGCTCCAATTACTCAGGCTCTGCCAAAAATCGGTAAGAGTGCCATTCGTCCGCTGACGGCCGCTCTCCAGACGGACAATGTGGCGGTCAAGGCCGAAATTATTCGGGCATTGGGCAAGATAGGGTATTTTGAGCCGCTGCCATATTTAAAGCTGATTATGGAAAAAGATTCCTCGGTCGAATTGAAAACACTGGCGGAAAAGGCGATTACCGAGATTGATTCCAATGTCCTGAAAATTCCCGCCGCGGAATTATTTTTCAAGCTGGGTGAGATGTATTATGATCGGGCCGAATCCGTTGCGATCAATGGTGACGGCACCTTGGGCAACCTGTGGTTTTGGGATGGGGCCGGCAAAGGATTGCAGAAGCAGGAGGTCGATAAAGCCTATTTTAATGAATTGATGTCGATGCGGTGCTGTGAATGGGCATTGAAAGCCGACCCGGCGATTGGTAAGGCGATTGGGCTTTGGCTGGCGGGTTTCTTCCGGACTGAATCGTACGGGGTGGCCATGCCGGAGTATTTCGGTCAGGGGCATCCGGATGCAATGACGTATGCGACGACGGCCGGGCCGGAATATCTGCATCAGGCTCTGGATCGGGCATTGAATAATAAAGAAGCTTATGTGGCCCTGGGTGTGGTGGAAGCCCTGGCCGGCAACGCCGGCACGAAATCCCTGCTGTATCAGCTTGGTACTGAACAGCCGCTGGCCAAGGCGCTGGTCTTTGATGATTATAAAGTGCGTTACAGTGCTGCGATTGCGATTGCTCAGGCATTGCCGACGAACGGTTTTGTCGGCAGCGACAAGATTGTGGAAAATCTGTCCGAAGCGATTCTTGAACAGGGTGCGGATCAGGTCGGTGCGGAACTGGCCTCCCAATATGCCCTGCGTTCCATCCAGGCGATGGAAAAGCTGGCACTGACGCATAATTCCGTGGTTGATTTGTCCAAGGCTCTGGGAGCACTGGTCAAGGTCAGCACTTCGACGAATCCCCAAATGCAGACCCTGGCCGCAGAAGTGCTGGCGCGTCTGGAAAGCCCCGAAGCTCAGCGGGCAATCGCCGCGATGGCGTTGTCCGACAAGCATAGTGCCGAGATTCGCATCGCGGCGTTTGGTTCGCTTGCCACCTCGGCCAAACTGAATGCCAATCTGCTGCTGGCCGAACAGATCGATGCGATTTATGGATTGGTCAGTTCAACTGAAACAGACCCGGCCCTGCGTTCTGCGGCGGCGGGGGCTTATGGAGCGTTGAACCTGCCCAGCGAGAAGGTCAAAGCATTGATTCTGGATCAGGCAAAGTCCTAAGTATTTGTTTATTACCCCTACGGGGAAACTTGACGAATGACCCGCAAATTCAAAGGTCTCAGAGACGAGAAGTTTTATCGCAGCGGGATGCGCTGGATGGGGATTGGCTTTGAATTCTGTATTGTCTGCGGGGGGATGGCCTGGCTGGGAGCTCAGATGGATAAGCTGGAAAATACCAGTCCGGGCTGGTTGATAATTGGTTTTTTTGTGGGTTTTGGGACGATGTTTTACCTGATGGTCAAACGTGCCCAGAAATCCAATGAAGATAGCGACAAAAACTCCGAGGAAAATAATCAGGACAGGTAAACGGTTTAATGTGGACGGAAAATATCAGGAAGATCTTTGGCTGGCTTATTGCCACAGGACTTTTTCTGGGTTTTGTTTTCCTTCTGACCTATCGTTATTGTGAACTGGCCGGCCCAAAGGCCGAAAAAGCTTGTATTCTGGCGATTATAACAGCGACTCTGGGCGGTTTATCTGCCTTCTGGCCACTCAGCAAAGTCTGGCGTCGCGAGTCTGGAAAAATGGTTGTTTGTGTTTTTTTAGGCGGTTCAATTCGCTTGTTGATTGGATTTATTGGAGTTGTTATAATCTTCTTTTTTACCGGGATCAGCCGAAAGTGGTTCCTCGGATGCTACGGGATTTTTTATACCGTGTTTCTGCTGGTGGATTCGTGGCTGATTATCCAATTGCTGCATAATTACGGTCTGAACAAGGACGATTCGAAATATGAATGTGTGTGGAATGATGCTTGCGAGTACCAGCGTACTCGAAGAAATTGTCAGCAAAAAATGGATTATTCCAATAGGACCTTATGAGGTCCCCTTTACCAATCACATGCTGATGATTACCCTGGCGTCGCTGACGCTGATGGTGATTCTGCCGATGGTGCTCAAAAAGCCTGTACTGGTCCGCAGCGGTTTTGGCAATCTGATCGAAACGATTTGTTTATATATACGAGAAGACGTTGCCCGTCCATTTCTAAAGGACCAGACCGACCGCTATATCGGGATTCTCTGGACCTTGTTTTTCTTTATTCTCACGATGAATTTGTTGGGACTGATGCCGATTCCCCAGTTGATGTATATCATCACCAAGCACAAGCATATCGGCGGCGCCGCGACTGCGAATGTCTGGGTCACAGGGGCATTGGCGACGTTTTCATTCCTTTTATTTCATATTGCCGGTATCCGCGAAAAAGGCGTATGGCATTATCTCAAAACCTTTACCCCCAAAGTGCCCTGGCCGATGTATCCATTCATGTTTGTCATCGAGGTTGTCAGCTCGTTTGTCCGGTTGTTCTCACTGGCCATTCGTTTGTTTGCAAATATTCTGGCCGGGCATATTTTGCTTGCGGTTATTTTAGGTTTTATTATGATGTTCAAAAACCTTATGGTCGCCTTCTCTTCGCTGACCGCAACAGTCTTATTCAGCCTTTTGGAAATCTTTGTTGCGTTTCTACAGGCGTATATATTTGTATTTTTAACGACCATATTTATCGGATTTGCAATTGCCGATGAACATTGATATTGGAACCCGCTAATGTGGCGGGTTTTTGTCTAAATAGAAGTATCTAAAAACGTAGTAATTGACGTATAGGAGATGCTGTAACATGTTTGAATTAATGACTTTAGCTCCGATGCTGCTGGCGGAACTGTCTGTTACGGACAAAGGTTTGGGTATATTGGGCGGCGTGCTGGGCTGCGGCCTGATCGTGATGGGATCAGCCAAAGGTATTGGCCAGTTAGCCGGTAGTGCTGTCGAAGCCATTGCCCGTCAGCCGGAAGCGGCCAATCGTATTTTTACCACAATGATTATCGCAGCCGCCCTGATCGAAGGCGTAACGCTGTTTGCAATGATCATCTGCCTGTTGGCCGTGTTAGGATAATAAGAAAAGAAACTATACCAGGAAACTGTGATGCGAATGCTCAGGTTATTGCTGGCATTTTGGCTTTGTTTTGTCGTTACTGCGACGACACTGGCGTCGGAGGCGGCTTCGACTGCCGAAGCAGAGGCCGCCGCCGAGAAAGCTCCCAGTGTATTCACGGGTGACTGGGCTGAATCGGCCTGGACACTTGCATGGTTTGCGCTGCTGCTGCTGGTGCTGTGGAAGCTGGCGTGGAAGCCCCTGCTGAAAAGCCTGTCGGACCGTCAGAACCACATCCAAAAGGAAATCGATGATGCCGAAAAGAGCCGCAAGCAGGCTCAGCAGGTATTGGACGATTACCGCAGCAAACTGGCTGATGCCGAACGGCAGGGTCGTGAGATTATCAACCAGCGGGTCAAACAGGCTCAGTCCGAAGCCAAAGATGTTGAAGCTCAGAGTCGAAAGCAGATCGAACAGATGAAGATTCGCTTTGATGCCGACCTGGAACGCGAAAAAGGCGACGCCCAGGAACAGCTTTGGACACAGGCCGGCGATATTCTTCAAACCATCGGCCAGGAAGTTTTCGGCAAAGCTCTTAACGATGATGATAACAAGCGGTTGATCTCGCAGGCGATAGAGAGGCTTAAACAGACACATCGGAATCCCAATGTGCAATAAAGAGGTCTGATTCAGGCGAATATTATGGCGGCATCTTCCAAACATATCATTTATGAGATTTACAGCGATGTACTGTTTCAACTGGCCGAAGAATCCGGCCAGGTGGAGCAGGTGTTGGAAGACATGGCCTCGGTGGGATCCTTGCTGCGGGATGAACCTGAATTTTTGAAATTGATAGTCTCGTCCAAGATGAAAGAGGACGAAAAGACTGCCGCTCTCCGGCGAGTGTTTAGCGGGCGGGTCAATCCTCTGACTCTGGATTTTCTGTGTGTGCTTGCCCGCAGAAACCGAATCGGCGGGCTGGCCGGGATTGCCGACCGCTATGAGGTGCTGGTGGACAGCCTGAAAAACTGTCGGCTGGTGGAAGTGGTGCTGGCAAAGCAATTATCCGACACTGAGCTTGAAAAGCTGCGTCTGGAAATTAAAGATGCGATTAAGGCGGAAGTGAAATTAAAGGTTCAGATTGACCCGGAAATCCTGGGCGGGATTATGATTCGGCAGGGCGATATGATGATTGATAATTCCGTCCGGACGATTTTGACTCGGACGGTCAATGGCATTGTCGATCGGTCCAGGGATGTATTTTACAAACAAAAAAATAATGCAGGTGAGACAACACCGAATGGCTCTGATTCAGCACAGGGTGTATGACCCGAACAGGTGCTGAGCGGATAAAAACAATTGTAAAAGAGTAAATACTAATGAAATTCGATGTATCTGAAATTTCGAGTCTGATCAAGCAGGAAGTCTTACGATTCCAAACCCAGCTTGAGGTTTCGCAGGTCGGCACGGTACTTGAGGTCGGCGACGGCATTGCCCGTATTTATGGCCTTGAAAATGCAATGATCGGCGAAATGCTGGAATTTGAGGGTGGAATTATCGGCGAGGTGTTTAACCTTGATGAAGACTCGATTGGCGCGGTTATTTATGGCAATTTTGAGAAGGTTTGCGAAGGTGGAACCGTTCGTTCCACCGGCAGGCTGCTGTCGGTTCCCGTTGGCCCGGAATTGCTGGGCAGGGTGGTTAATGCTCTCTGTGAGCCGATTGATGGAGCCGGCCCTCTCAAATCGGAAACCCGTCGTTTTATCGAATTCGTTGCTCCCGGGATTGCCGAAAGACAGCCGGTGAAGGAACCGCTGGCTACGGGGCTTAAGAGTGTTGACTCCATGATCCCTATTGGACGCGGCCAGCGCGAATTGATTATCGGCGACCGCAAAACCGGCAAGACGGCCATTGCTCTTGATACGATTATCAATCAGAAGGGCAAAGGTGTGATTTGTGTCTATGTCGCCATCGGTCAGAAAGAATCCACGGTGGCTGAAGTCGTATCGACACTGAAAAAGCATGGCGCTATGGAGCATACGGTGGTCGTTTCGGCTACGGCGGCCCAGAGCGCTGCGATGCAGTATATTGCCCCGTATGCGGGTGCGGCCATTGCCGAATATTTTATGTATGAAAAGCAGGGGCATACGTTATGCGTCTATGATGATCTCAGCAAGCATGCCATTGCCTACCGTGAATTAAGCCTTCTGCTGCGTCGCCCTCCGGGACGCGAGGCGTTCCCCGGCGACATCTTTTATCTGCACAGCCGGCTTCTGGAACGAAGTGCCAAGCTGTCCAATTCGCTGGGCGGCGGTTCCATGACGGCGCTTCCGATTGTGGAGACGCTTGAAGGGCAGGTCTCGGCGTATATTCCGACCAATATTATTTCGATCACCGACGGCCAGATTTATCTGCAGCGTGATTTGTTTCTGGCCGGTGTCCGTCCCGCGATTGATGTGGGTATCAGCGTCAGTCGTGTCGGCGGTGATGCTCAGCCGCAGGCGATGAAAAAAGTCGCTCCCAAACTGCGTCTGGACCTTGCGGCGTTCCGTGAATTGCAGGATTTTGCCCGGCTTGGAACGGACCTCGATGAGATGGCCCAAAAGCAGCTTGACCGCGGTTATCGCATGGTCGAGGTGCTCAAGCAAAAGCAATTTTCACCGATGGGCGTGGCCGATGAAGTCATCAGTATTCTGGCCGGCTCCAGTGGTATCCTGGATGATGTGGATGCCACCCATGTCATTCATTTTCTTGAAGAACTGATAACCTGGCTGAAACTTGAGGCCGGCGAGTATCTGGATGAAATCAACAAAACCGGCAAGCTGTCGGATGATCTATTGTCCGCTTTGAATGATGCGGTGGCCGCATACAAGACTATTTACAAGTTCAGCTTTGGAGCATAGTGGTTTGAGGTTGTAAGAGACAATGGCCAATACACGACAAATTCTGCAGCGGCGAAAAGCAGCGTCCAACATCAGCAAAGTGACCGGTACGATGGAGACGATTGCTGCGGTGCGATACCGTCAGTATTATAATCAGTGGGCTCAGGGTATTGAATATTTCGATTCACTGGCTCAACTGGCGTACCTGATGGTGATTGCCGAGCAGGGTGTCAATCACCCCCTGATGAAGGCCAATTCATGCAGAACCAACGCCGTCATTGCCGTTGGCAGCAACCGCGGCCTGTGCGGCGGCTATAATGCCGAAATCTTTCGCCAGATCGATACCCATATCAAAATGGCCCAGCGATTTAAACGGGATTTGAAGATTTACGCCAAAGGCCGCAAAGTGGTCAACTATCTGGAGCACCGCAAAGTTGTTCCGGATGGGGTTTACTCTGATTTTGATGAAGTGCCTTCTGCAGAACAAATTCATCAAATTGCAGATTATTTTGTGAAACAGTACATGGCAGGGCATATCGGGCGGCTGGGTGTTATCTATAACCGGTTTCATTCCCAGACCTCGCAAAAGGTTCAGACGCTGACCATCTTGCCGGTCACGGAACTGATTGACGACCTGACCACACGCGCCACCGTAATCTGGCCGTGGGAACTGGCGTTTGAGGATTTCCTGCTCAGCGATAATCCCTATGATATGTTTGAAACGCTTGCGACCATGCTGATCCGTTCCGCGTTGGCAGGATGTTTTCTTGAGGCGGCAACCAGTGAATATCTGGCCCGTGTGGTGTCGATGCGAAATGCCAGCGATAACGCCGACGAGATGATTCAGGACTTAACAAAAGACTATAACCGCGCACGACAGGGACAAATTACAGTGGAATTGCTGGATATTATTACCGGTGTCAGTGCTGCAAAAAAATAAAGTTGGTTCAGACCTATAAAGCAGAGTCAATACTATGGTAAACACAGGACGAATAACACAGGTAGTCGGAAGTACGTTTGAAGCGGAGTTTTCCCCCGACCGGATTCCGGCGATTTATAACGCCTTAACCGTCAAAGGTGAATTCGAAGGCAAATTGTTCGAGCTGGTTGGTGAAGTCCAGCAGCATCTTGGCGGTGGTCGAGTGCGTGCGGTTGCTCTCGGGAGCACCTTTGGAATGCGACGCGGTATAGAAGTTGTGGATAACGGCGGTCCGCTGACGGTCCCGGTCGGCAAAGAGACACTCGGCAGGGTGTTTAACCTGCTGGGCAAACCCGTGGATGGCGGACCTGCTATTCATGCCAGGCAAAACCTTCCGATTCACCGCAAACCTCCGAAATTTGTCAATCTGACAGCTAAATCGGAGATGTTTGAAACAGGTATTAAAGTGATGGACTTGCTGTGTCCGTTTGTTAAAGGCGGTAAAACCGGTCTTTTTGGTGGTGCAGGCGTAGGCAAAACCGTTCTGATTCAGGAACTGATTGCCCGTATCGCAACACAGCACGGCGGTTACTCGGTTTTTGCGGGAGTTGGAGAGCGTACCCGTGAGGGTAATGATCTTTGGCTTGAAATGCAGCGGACTAAGATTGGTAATACCGGGTCATCCGTATTGGATAATACATGCCTTGTATTTGGGCAGATGAATGAGCCGCCGGGAGCACGTCTTCGTGTTGCGTTGACGGCGCTGACAATGGCTGAGCATTTGTGTGAAGCCGGCGGCGGCGAAATTCTGCTGTTTATTGACAATATTTTCCGGTTCTCTCAGGCTGGTTCGGAAGTGTCGGCCTTGCTGGGTCGTATTCCGAGCGCTGTGGGCTATCAACCGACACTGGCCAGCGAAATGGGCCAGCTTCAGGAGCGTATTGCCTCCACGACTTCGGGTGCGATTACCTCGGTACAGGCGGTTTACGTGCCTGCCGACGACTTGACAGACCCGGCCCCGGCCACAACCTTTACACACCTCGACTCGTCGGTGGTGTTGTCGCGTAAAATTACCGAAAAAGGTATTTATCCCGCGGTGGACCCGTTGGAAAGCACATCCCGAATTCTGGACCCCAATATTGTAGGTAAAGAACATTATGAAGTGGCCCAAAAGGTGCTGGAATACCTGCAGCGCTATCAGAGTCTTCAGGATATCATCGCCATTCTGGGTATTGATGAATTGAGCCGTGAAGATAAACAGATTGTCGCCCGCGCCAGAAAACTGGAACGTTTCTTCTCGCAGCCGTTTATCGTGTCGCAGCACTTTACCGGCCTTGAAGGCAAGTATGTTCCTGCGGCCGAGACGGTTCGCAGTTGCCGCCAGATATTTGAAGGTCAGTGGGATCATCTGCCCGAACAGGCTTTCATGTATATTGGTGCGGTTGAAGAGGCCCAGCAGAAAGTCCAGAAGAAAGCGGTATAAGGAAATAATCTGTGGTTGGATTGGTGACAAAACCTACATTTCGAGTGGTCCTTCTGACCCCCAGAGCCAAGTTGCAGGATTGCAGGGCGGGTTCGGTGATTATTCCCTGTTCGGATGGGGAACGGGGCATTCTTCGTAATCATTGCCCGCTGTTAACGGGGTTGAACCTGGGCATTATGCAGGTACAGGGTATTCCGGACCGTGATAGTGCTTATTATGTTATTGAGGGGGGGTTTGCAAGGTTCAGCGAAAACCATCTAACGGTACTTGCCTATGATGCGGTGACGTTTGAAAATCTGGATGCCGACAAGATTAAGCAGGTTATTTCACAGGCCCAGGGGGTAGTTGCAGGACAAGAATATATCAAAACCCAGCTCCAGAAAGTCAATATGGCCCGCAGCCGTCTGATTCTCCGTATGGCGGAACTGGCCGGGCAATTGCAGCCTGCTAAGTAACCCCTTCATAACCGCGTACTTATAGAAAAACGTGCACATCTTTTTTTTGAAAAAAGTTGCTTTTTCTGGTTTTTGAATGTACGATTTGGCCGGTACTGAGTTTGTCTTATGGCCGAAACTCCAGAAAAAAATCCGGTTGCCGCCAGCGAATCAGCAGAAGCCGATGTTCGGCGGTTCATTGACAGTCTTGACGATAAGCATCGGATGCTGGTCGTCCTGAAAGCTCAGCTTTATGGGAACCGATGGGAACCCATGCTGGATGACCTCCGAAATCGTCTCGAAGGCAAGCCTTATATTTTCAAGCTGGTCAATCGGATAAAAGATGATATGGATCGAATTGAGCGGATGAAATCCTTTGAAATTGATCATAATGTTGATTTAACCGAATTTGTGGACATAACCTGACCGGAGGCATCGGATGAATTCTAAGAAAACAGGCTTTATGATTGTAACAGGATGGGCGATGACGATGCTGGGGGCATGGCTGTCGGCAGCTCCTGCGGATTATCTTGTCGCGTCGGACCTTCTGGAAAAAGCCGGCTTGGAAACGAGCTGGCAGGTCAATCTGCCCCTTAACCCGGGTGAAAAGATTGATAAGGTGTATGTTTATGATAAATATTTATATGTTTTAACCACCCGGAATTTCCTCTTTTCTTTGGACCGCACGGCTGGAACGGTCCGTTCCCTGGTGCAATTAGCTGTGCCGGGCCTCCCTGTTCAGTCTCCCATGCATTTTGAGAACAAGAGTATTTTTCTGGTCGGTCAGCAGATGAGGGTTTTTGATCCGGCTTTTGGTCAGGTCATCCGAACGGTCACACTCAAGGAGGTTGGGGGCAACTATGGCGGTATTGCCCGCAATAAAAAAAATATTTACGTGTGCGGTTCGGATACCCGCCTGTATGTTTATGATGCCGAAGACGAGGTCCGCATTTTCATGGCCTCTGCGGATAATGATGCTCCTATCTATTCCGTGATTGCGTCCGACACACTGGTTTGGTTTTCCACCCTTGCAGGCAATGTGGTTGCGATGAACAGCGACAGCCCCGAAAAAATCTGGCAATTCAATTTGTCCGGCCCCATGAAGTCGCCGCTGATGCTGGATGGAGGATACGTCTATGCGGCCGGACAGGACACGAAGCTGTATAAGTTGAATTCCATGCTTGGCAGCCCGGTTTGGGAAAAACCTTTTTTCGCGGGGGATAAAGTGGAAACGCCCTTGATGATGGGCAAGGCGTGTGTGTATCTCTATACCGTCAATACCGGGGTCTATGCCGTGGATAAGGAGACGGGTAAAGCCGTTTGGAATCTGCCGAAGGGCTATGCAGTCCTGTCGGAGCATGGCTCCCGGGTTTATGTGTATGTGCAGCCGGGAATTTTATCAGTGATGGATAATACAGAACGGAAGGAACTGCTCTCGATTAACGCCGCCAGAGTGAATCGCTTTGCGATGAATATGACGGATTCGTGGCTTTATCTGGCCAATGACAAAGGGCAAGTACAGGCTGTCAGTCCGATTCAGGAAAAACAGCAGCCTGTCGAGTCGAAATAGTATTTGTTGGATTCTGGTAGTTTTTGAAACGAAAGTAATGAATCATGGATGTACGAATCAAACGCGCATTAATCAGTGTTTCCGATAAAACCGGTGTCGTCGACTTTGCCCGTCAATTGGCGGCGATGGGAGTGGCTCTCATCAGTACAGGCGGGACGGCCAGAGCTTTGTCCGAGGCGGGATTGTCCGTAGTCAGCGTGGATTCGGTCACCGGTTTTCCGGAAATGATGGACGGTCGCGTCAAAACGCTGCATCCCAAGATTCATGGCGGGCTTTTGGCGCTGCGTGATAAAGCCGATCATGCGGCGGCCCTGAAACAGCATCAGATCGAGCCGATTGACCTGGTCTGCGTCAATTTATATCCTTTTGAACAGACGGTGGCCAAAGCGAATTGCTCGTTCGAGGATGCCATCGAAAATATCGATATCGGCGGGCCGAGCATGGTTCGTTCCTCGGCCAAAAATCACCTGTATGTCACGATTGTCACCCATGCTTCACAGTATCAGATGGTCCTGGATGAGATGAAATCCAAAAATGGCTGCACCAGCCTTGAATTACGGAAACAATGCGCCCGCAGGGCATTTGCCATGACGGCTACGTATGATGCGGCGATATCCAAATATCTCAATGAACAGGCCGGCGAGGTATTCCCCGACAGGCTCAGCATTCCGCTGCGGAAAGATCAGGAACTTCGCTATGGTGAAAATCCGCATCAAAAGGGGGCGTTCTATCGTCTGTCCGATGCCAAAGAAGTCAGTGTGGGAACCGCTCGTCTGCTGGATGGAGCAACGACTCCCATCAGCTTCAACAACCTGATGGATGCCAATGCGGCGTTTGAACTGGTCAAGGAATTTGAAGAGCCGGCCGCCGTTGTGGTTAAGCACATGAATCCCTGCGGCTGTTCGGTGGATGCCGATATCACCAAGGCCTATGAGCGAGCCTATCTGGGGGATGTGGTCAGTGCCTTCGGCGGGATTATCGCCCTCAATAGAAATGTGGATAAAGAAATCGCGACTGTGATTATGGAATCCTACGCTCGCTTTGGTAAACCCAAAGGTGCGGCGGGTTTCTTTGCCGAAGTCATTGTGGCACCGTCCTATGATGCCGATGCAATTCAAACCATTCGGACGCTCAAGGAATGGGGCCAGCGGGTTCGACTGCTGGAAACCGGCCCCATTGACCGCAAGGTGGTTGATGCCCGCCAGTATGATGTCCGCTGTATCGTGGGCGGTCTGCTGGTGCAGGAACGCGACCTGGTGGGCTGGCAGGCGGATAAATTGACATTCCCCACCAAAGCCAAACCCACTCCTCAGCAGATGGAAGATTTGCGGATTGCTTGGCTGGTTGCCAAACATGTCAAGAGCAATACGATTACCCTGGTCAATAACAAATGCCTGGTTGGCGTTGGTGCCGGGCAGATGAATCGCGTGGAATCAGGCATGCTGGCGGTCAAACAGGCCGGCCAGATGGCCAAAGGCGCCGCCATGGGTTCGGATGCGTTCTTCCCATTCCCGGATAATGTCGAAAATGCCGCCAAAGCAGGAATTGCCTGTGTCATTCAACCCGGCGGCTCGAAGAAAGATGAAGAAGTCATCGCCTGTGCCGACAAACACGGCATCGCGATGGTCTTTACCGGCGTGCGGCATTTTTATCATTAACGGATTTGAATCGCGTCCAGTTCGAGTTCAAACAGTAAATCATCACGGCAGATATCGCATTCCAGTTTGATGTGCGGCAGGGTGATATTATGCTTCTGAAGCCATTGGTCCAACAGCGGATAATCATTTCTGTATTTAAAGTAAGCGATTGCCCTGACGGTGTTTATCCACTCCATGCCGACATTCTTTAAAATCGCCTCGACGACTTTCATGGTATGGTCAATTTGCTGGGGCGTATTGCCGACAAAAATCGTCTTGCCGTAAGGATCAATACTGGCAGTTCCCGAAATATACAATCGTTTTTGTTCCGGTGTTGCAATTTCCATCGCCCGGCTGAATGACGAACGATATTGTGTGGCCGGACATTGCAGAGGGGATGCTACGGGTCTTATTTGTGCAGAACCATTTTTAGGCACAGCCGCCAGCAATTCCGTCTCAATTGCATAGTCCAGAGGATTGGATAAGCTGACGCCTGTACTGGCGGGGATGCGATTGTTAAAAACGTCTTTTTCATTAAAAAAACGATCACGTGCCAGATTCAATTTGTCATACCAGGATAAAATGTCGTGGGCATACAGCCAGGTTCTGGCCGTGGAATGGAAATCAAGTCCGAAGGGCTTCAATACGGCATCCATTTTCTGGAATACGGAATACGTTTGAGCCTGGTTGTCCGCCTGTCTGTCGTCCGGGAAAAGACGCAGTTGATAATATTTGACATGGTCGTCTTCGAAGAAACATCCGGCCGGCGAGGACCCATTTTGTATCATTTGTATCGGACAGCCGGACAAGGCATGAAGCTGAATGGTAAAGATGGGATAATTCTCTACTGGATTCTGGGTAAACCAGGTAATTGGACAAGTTAATTCCGGCACATATTTTTTGATAGTTTGGGCAGTTTTGTTACGCGTATCTCTGGGAATGGCAACACGGCAGGTAATAGCTCCAGCCTGCTTTCCTCTCAGAAATGTCGAGAGGGTAGTCAAAATGTCAATTTGCTCGGAATCAGACTGCGTAGACGAACTGATAAAATATTCTTTCGGCGATTTGTTTTCTACACTCACCACATCGATATTGAAATATGTTGTTGATTCCATCAATACCCCATCATTAACAAATTAACACTATAGGACTATTTGTGTCTTTTATTTATTGACGTTTGCAGAAGGTTGAATTGTTACTTAAAAAGAAATATTTATAGACTTTTGATAAAAGAGGTGTTTTTTGACGGTAGTGCATTAGATTAGATGTGGACGGTGGAGGTCTGTTAACAAAAAATTAAAGTTTTTGGAGTGAGTTCTCGATAACTGTAAAGTAGATTTTAAGAAAAATATAATGATTATTACGAAGCTATTATTTTAAGCTTTTCATCACCCTCCTCCGAAGCCAGATTCCATTTGGAGTCTGGCTTTTTTATTCCTGCAAAAAGCCCCTGTTTGTTTAAGGATGCGAACAGACCACGGTGTGATCGGGTTTGAGAATATAAGTTCCACCAAGAGGACATTTAGGAGCTCCTGCAGGGAAAATATCCTTATTATTGAGAACATCAGTCATGGATGCAGGAAAACTTCCTCTTTCCGAACTATACAGCTCAATCGCCGAATTCAACAGTTCGATATTCGATTTACACAGTGCTTCGCGATCCAGGGTGGCGCTATGTGACATCCGGGGCATCGAAATAGCAGCCAGGGCACCAATGATTAAAAGTACAATCAGCAGCTCCGCAGCAGTCATTCGTTTTGTCTTAAAGTCGGACATAATCGTATCCTGTAAAGAATGTTAGTATTTCAGACGTCTATTTTGTCGGTTATTTTGAGGCTCAAGTTAAGCAATTCTTCAAACTCGTAATTTTGAATCAGATTTTCTGTTTGTTATTATCGGACGGAATTGACCGACAAAACCTTGTTATCCTGTTGGATTCCAATGATGTCTGATGCTCTGATAAAGAAAGTATGAAAAATAATCGATACATCCGAAAGTAGAAAACAGTGTTATTCATAAAACATGTCCTGTTCAGTACAAAGGAATCCGCGATGAGCGAGGTACAATTACTTGAATCTATCGAACAATCCATGCAATTGGATGAAAAAGAAAGGCATTATGCTCAGGCCGGCAAGGCTCTTCGCGAGTTGTCCCACGCCCTGAAAAACATCCTCCAGATGGTCGGTGGGGCGGCAGAAGTCATTGATTATGCGTTTCAGGTTAAACAGATGGACAAAGTTGAGAAAGGCTGGCCTATTCTGAGCCAGAATGTCAAACGCATGAAAAAAAATCTGCTGGATATCCTGGACTATACCAAAAATCAGAATCTCGAAAAATGCTCATGCAACTTGAACGAGGAACTGAAACGGGTACTGAATTCGCTGAAATCCATCGGCCAGACCAAGAAATTCAAATTGCAGGCTCAGTTGGATTCTGGATTGCCTGAGGTGGAAATTGATCCGGAACGTGTTGGATTAATGACACTGAACATGTTGTTAAATGCAATCGACCAGGTCGTCGAAGGGACAGGAGTGGTGACGATTCAAACACGATATATAGCCTCCGAAAATCAGCTTGAAATCTGTGTATCCGACAATGGAGAGCCTTATACGCCGGAGTTCCAGAAACAGCTATTTACTCCCCATGAAACTCACAAACAGCGGTTCAGCACAGGTATTGGAATCATGCTGGCTCAGCAAATCGCCCAACAGCACGGGGGGCAAATTACCGTGCAGTGTGCCCCGGGCCAAAACAGCCTCTCGGCAACCATTCCAATAAAAGACTGATAATCATACGGTGGAACAGATGCTATCAAAAGGAATGCTCAGGCATTCCTTTTTTTGTTGACACATCGGAATATGAGGTGTATAAAGTTCCATATAAGAAAAGTGAGTTTCATATATGGAACAATATCTGACTCCCAATTTAGTCAAGGCACTGGATGTGCTTCGAATGTTGGCTCGGAATGAGCAGGGGCTTGGTTCGTCGGCCATCGAAAAACACCTTTCCATCCCACGAACCACTGCCTTTCGTATCCTTAAAACGTTATGCCATGCAGACATGGCACAGAAGCGTGGCAATCTGTATTTTGCCGGGCCGGTTTTATTTGAGATTGGGCTTTATGCCATCAGCAAGCTGACCCTCAGGGAGCGGGCTGTTCCGATTTTACAGGAATTGACACAGCAGACCGGCCAGACATCCCATCTTGCGATACCCAGCGGATGGCATTCATTGATTCTGGAGGTCTGCGACAGTCCCAGTCCCCTGCGCGTGGCATCACGTTCCGGGACACTGGCTGAACTGCATTGTTCGGCGACCGGCAAGATTTTTTTGAGCCATTTATTCGCGGATCGAATAGATGAATTTTGTGCCGCAGCGAATCCCGGTAAACGTACCCCCAGAACGCTGGTTGATCCGAACGAACTTCGACAGATGACTGAACAGGTTCGTCGGGATGGATATGCGATGGATGACGAGGAGTATCACAACGGTGTTCGCTGTATGGCTGCGCCGGTGTTTGATATGCAGGGAGAGTTGCTTGCCGCGGTGGGTATTACAGGGCCGGCCGGCAGTATTACTCTGGATAAAGTGGATGTGGTGAAGGCCGCAGCGGAACAATTATCGCGATCTCTTGGGAAACGTTAACCTATACATTGGAGGTATCTTATGAGAAAAATGGTTGTACTGATGACGCTGGTACTGCTGGTAACAGGGTGTACAAAGGCCAATACGAAGGTTGTTTTGCCCCAACAGGCCCAGCCGCAGGTAATTAAGGACGTGATGGTCAGGGTGGCGGACTGGCAGATTGCCAATCCCAGCAGACATCATCCCGCCGACTGGACACACGGGGCTTTATATTCGGGATTTACCGCATGGGCGATGATGGCCGAAGATGCCAAATATATGGAATGGCTCAAGAGCACCGGCCAGAAGCTGGATTGGCAGCCACATAAACGCGTTTATCACGCCGACGACCATTGTGTCGCCTGGATGTATCTGGAATTGTACAATCTGTATAAAGATCCGAAAATGCTGCAGGGGACGAAAGACCGGTTTGATCAAATCCTTGCCAATCCTTCGGATGGGACGCTTAAAATCGGCCAGCAGAAAGGCAAGGATCGCTGGTGGTGGTGCGACGCCCTGTTTATGGCTCCTCCGATCTGGGCGCAGCTTAGTGCGATAACGGGGGACAATCGTTACATCGACTTTATGAATAAGGAGTGGTGGGCGACGACTGATTATCTCTATGATAAAGACGAACACCTGTATTTCCGGGATGATAGCTATTTTGCCAAACGCGAAGCCAATGGCCAGAAGGTTTTCTGGTCGCGGGGTAATGGCTGGGTTTTTGGCGGCCTGGCCAGAGTGCTGGAATATATGCCCCAGGATTACCCGGATCGACCCAAATATATCGAGCTGTACAAAGAGATGGCAGCCCGGCTGATTGCTATCCAGCAGCCGGATGGATTCTGGCATTCCAGCCTGCTGGACCCGGCCAGCTACCCCTCGCCTGAAACCAGCGGCACAGGCTTTTATTGTTATGGTTTAGCCTGGGGCATCAACCGAGGCATTCTGGATGAAAAAACCTATCTGCCGCCGGCGTTGAAGGCCTGGCAGGGGCTTGTCAGCTGCGTCAAGCCGGATGGAAAACTGGGTTATGTTCAGCAGATTGGTGCCGACCCGCGAAAGACCGCTGCGGATGAGACCGAAGTGTATGGCGTCGGAGCATTTTTGTATGCCGGCAGCGAGATTTATAAAATTGCGGTACGTAACGGTATTCAAACGGTTTCCGTCCACGTGACCAATCCCACGGCCCAGTTCCGGGATTCCGAGACGATTAGTCTGGCCTGGTCGGATGTGGTCAAGAAAAATAGTTCTGTCACTGCCGACAATGTTGCGATCTTTGATCTGAAAACCAATCAGTTCATTGTGACTCAAACCGTGGACAACAACGCGGACGATAAGATAGATGAATTGCTGTTTCAGACCCATTTGGCTGGCGGCCAGCAGAAGGAATTCTGGGTGATGCCGCTGCCGGAAGGATTCAGCAGGCCGCAAACGCAGGAAATCACCTACGGCCGGTTTGTGCCCGAACGTTATGGTGATTTCGCATGGGAAAACGACCGCATTGCCTTTCGCATGTACAGCAAGGCCCTCGAATGGGAAACTGTCAGCCCGGGAATTGACGTCTGGGTCAAGAAAGTCCGTACCCCGATGATTGAGCATTTATACAAGGACATCAAAGAAAAGAAATCCTATCATACCGACAATGGCGAAGGCCTGGATTGCTACAAGGTCGGACCGACACTCGGCTGCGGGGGGCTGGGGATTCTGGCCGGAGATAAACTGGTCTTGTCGAGGAATTTTGTTGACTGGAAACAGCTTGCCAATGGCCCCATCCGCACCATATTTGAATTGACCTATGATGCATGGGATGCAGGCGGAGTCAGCGTCAGTGAAGTCAAACGTATCAGCATTGATAGAGGCTCCAACCTCAACCGGTTTGAAAGCCGGATGACCTGTAAAGGACAGAAGCTGCTGGCTCTGGCCGCAGGCATCGTCACCCGCGGCGGGCAGGAAACCAGGACCCTCAAGTCCGATGAAAAGTGGATTTCGTACTGGTTTGCCCCGGATGACACCAACGGCATGACCGGCTGCGGCATCGTCTTTGCCCCAGACACAGCCGCCCAATTGAAAGAACAAAATAACCACCTGCTCGGGATTGTCAATCAACCCTGCGGTAAACCATTTGTGTATTATGCAGGTGCCTGCTGGGACAGGGGATTGGATTTCAAGACGGTCGAAGACTGGCAGACCTACTTGTCAGCCTTTGCCGGAAAACTGGCCAATCCGATTCATGTGGTTTTAGAAAAGTAAGGATGTGAACTATGGAAGTACGTTATAGCCCGGATCCGATTCGATTTGAACGGATGACCACGGAAGAAACCCGTCACCATTTTCTCGTTGAGTCGCTGTTCAAGCCCGATACCCTTGAGATGATTTATATTGATATTGATCGCGTGATTGCCGGCTCGGCGGTCCCGGTGGAGCGGCCTTTATCATTGACCAGTGCCGGCGAGCTGCGGGCGGAGTATTTCTGCCAGCGGCGGGAACTGGGCGTGTTGAATATCGGGCAGGCGGGAACGGTTACGGTGGACGGAAAACGCTTCGAGATGGCCAATCGAGATGGCTTGTATATTGGTCGCGGCTCGCAGAGTATTGTATTTGAGAGCCAAAATCCCAAGCAGCCTGCGATGTTCTATTTAGTCAGTTATCCCGCCCATGCCGCCTACCCTACGACCCATATCAGCAAGGCTCATGCTGCCGCGGTCCCGCTTGGAAGTATTCCACAGGCCAACAAGCGGACGATTTACAAATATATCCATCCCGATGGCGTTAAAAGCTGTCAACTGGTGATGGGTTTTACCGAACTGGCCGAAGGCTGCGTCTGGAATACCATGCCGCCGCACACGCATGAACGGCGGATGGAAGTCTATATCTATTTTGATTTCCCCGATACGGCCCGCGTTTTTCACATGATGGGCAAGGCCGACCAGACGCGTCATATTGTTGTCGCTCCACGGCAGGTGGTTATTTCGCCGAGCTGGTCGATTCATTCCGGCGTTGGCACCCAGGCTTATACGTTCTGCTGGGCGATGGGCGGCGAAAATCAGGCGTTTGATGATATGGATGGCATTTCAATTGCAGATATTAGATAGCGAGGTGAAGATATGATTCTGGAACAATTTAAGCTTAACGGCAAAACAGCGATTGTGACCGGTTCCGCTCGCGGCCTCGGACAGGCGATGGCTCTGGCTCTGGCCGAAGCGGGTGCCGATGTCGCCGCGGTGGATGTGCTGAATATGAGCGATACCAGGGAACAGGTTGAAAAACTGGATCGTCGCTGTATCACCATTACCGCGGATTTGACCAAAAAAGAATGTGTTGATATGATTGTCAAGACCACCGTCGAGAAACTGGGCGGCATTGATATTCTGTTTAACAACGCCGGCATCATCCGCCGGGCGCCGTTTACGGAGTTTTCCGAAAAAGACTGGGATGATGTGATGAACCTCAATATTCGGGGCGCCTTTTTTCTCAGTCAGGCCGTGGTCAAACAGATGATTCAGCAGGGTCGCGGCGGCAAAATTATCAACACTGCCTCGATGCTCAGCTTTCAGGGCGGAATCCTTGTGCCGTCTTATACATCGTCCAAAAGCGCCATTATGGGCCTGACCCGCCTGATGGCCTGCGAACTGGCCAAGCATAAAATTAACACCAATGCCATTGCGCCCGGCTACATGGCGACAGATAATACCAAAGCCCTCCGTGACGATGAGGCCCGCAACAAGGCGATTCTGGATCGTATCCCGGCAGGGCGGTGGGGAACCCCAGACGACCTGAAAGGCATTGCGGTCTTTCTCGCCTCGGCGGCGTCGGATTATATGAATGGCTATACGGTTGCCGTCGATGGCGGCTGGCTGGCACGATAAATTTAAATCAAGAGAGGATTACGACTAATGAAGATTAAAGCCATACTGCTCAGCATTGTAGTGCTGATGACGGTTTCATGTGCGGCAAATACAAAATCCCGCCCAAACAGCCAATGTGATCTGCGTCAGACGGGGACCCGCGTGGTCGAAAATCTGTTGGCCCGTTCGTATATGCTTTACGGCAATAAGGACAACCGCAAAGGATTGCATTATGCCGAGGCCTGTGCCGCCGTGGGGGCGCTTCGTTATGCTCAAACGATTGGCGATCAGGAGATGCTGAATCGGATCATCGCCCGGTATGAGGGGTTCCTCAACGAGAAAGACGATAAGGTCCTGTTTTCACGTGCATCGCATGTGGACCATAATGTGATGGGGATTGTTCCGCTGCAGATTTATCTGGCCGGCGGGGATAAACGGTATCTTGAAGCGGGTTTGAGTTTTGCCGACAAGCAATGGGAAAATCCGCTGCCCGATGGTCTGACTTCCCAGACGCGGTGGTGGATTGATGATATGTATATGGTGGGGATGCTGCAAATTCAGGCCTACCGCGCCACGCAGGATATTAAATATGCCGATCGGGCCGCACTGCAGCTTGTCTCCTATCTGCGTAAGCTTCAGCAGTCCAACGGATTGTTTTACCATGGACCGAAATATCCCTATCACTGGGGCCGGGGCAATGGCTGGGTCGCATCTTCAATGGCCGAAGTGCTGTCCTCGCTGCCCAGCGATAATCCGTATCGGCAGGAAATCATGGCCAGTTATAAGAAAATGATGGCCCAATTGCTTGCGTGCCAGTCGGATAACGGCATGTGGCGTCAATTGGTTGACTATCCTTATGCCTGGACGGAAAGCTCCTGTACGGCGATGTTCGCGTATGCCATGTCGGTTGGAATTCATCACGGCTGGCTGGGCCGTGAATACAAGGCCGCTGTGGACAAGGCGGCGGATGCCCTGTGTGCCCATGTCGATCGCAAAGGCAACGTGCGGGATGTGTGTGCCGGTACGGGACAGGAAGATGATATTGAATTTTATCTGAACCGGCCGCGTCTGCTGGGCGATTTTCACGGGCAGGCACCGGTGTTATGGCTGATTAACGAATATCTTCAGAATCAAGATAAGAGGTAATTATGAACGACTTCAAGCTCAAGCAGCAATCGGAATGCAAATATGATATCCTGTCTCTGGGTGAGATCATGCTGCGTCTGGACCCGGGCTCGGAACGGATTCATACAACGCGGATGTTTCGCGTATGGGAAGGCGGCGGCGAATACAACGTTGCTCGCGGCATGAAGCGATGCTTCGGCAAGCGGGCTGCGGTGGCCACGGCGATTGCCGATAATCCCATCGGCAGGCTGCTGGAGGATTTTATTTTTCAGGGCGGTGTCAGCACCGAATACATCCGCTGGATACCGTATGACGGTATAGGCAGGAAATCCCGCGTGGGGCTTAACTTTACCGAACGCGGCTTTGGTGTCCGTGCTGCCGTCGGCTGTTCCGACCGGGCCAACAGTGCTGCCTCGCAGATTAAAAAGGGCGACTTCGACTGGGAGACGATTTTCGGCCGGGATGGTGTCCGCTGGCTGCACACCGGCGGGATTTTCGCGGCTCTTTCAGCAACGACCCCCGATGCTATTATCGAGGCCGTGACGATTGCCAAGAAATACGGTACGATGGTTTCTTATGACCTGAACTATCGTGCCTCCCTGTGGAAGGATATCGGCGGCCAGGACAAGGCCCGTCAGGTCAACCGGGAAATTGCCAAATATGTTGATGTGATGATCGGCAACGAAGAGGATTTCACGGCGGCTTTAGGCTTTGAAGTGGAGGGACTGGATGAACATTGTTCCAATCTGGACCCATCCAATTTCAAGAAAATGATTCAAAAGGCCGTTGCCCAGTTTCCGAATTTCAAGGCCGTCGCAACCACCCTTCGCAATGCCAAAACCGCCGGCCGGAACGACTGGGGTGCGATTTTATATATCGACGGCAAATTTCATGAAGCCGTGCTCCGGCCGGACCTGGAAATCTACGACCGGGTCGGCGGCGGTGACAGTTTTGCCTCCGGCCTGATTTACGGCCTCATGGAAGGCAAGTCCCCCGAACAGGCCGTCAATTACGGGGCCGCCCATGGTGCACTGGCGATGACCACGCCCGGCGACACCTCCACGGCCAGCTTGAAAGAAGTCGAAGCAGTGATGAAAGGCGCAACTGCCAGAATCGCCCGTTAGAGAATCATGATTGCGATACGATAGATACTTTTGAAAGAGGAGTTATATATGGCTCATCATAACCGCTTGAAGGTGTTGTGTGCAATGAAAGAAATCGGCCTTGTGCCGGTGTTTTATAATCCCGATGCGGACACGGCGTGGAAAATTACCTGTGCCTGTGCCGATGGCGGGGCGATGCTCGTGGAATTCACCAACCGCGGCGACAGGGCTGTCAATGTCTTCAATAAACTGACCGAACTCCGCGACATACAGCGTCCGGAGATTATTCTCGGCGTCGGCTCAATCTGCGATGCACCGACGGCGGCGATGTATATCAACGCCGGTGCGGACTTTGTCGTCGGGCCGCTTCTGGATGAAGAGACCGCCAAAGTATGCAACTGCCGCAAAGTGCCGTATCTGCCCGGCTGTGCCTCTGCGACCGAAATTCACCGGGCCGAGATGCTCGGCGTGGAAATCTGCAAGGTCTTCCCCGGCAAGGAAGTCGGCGGTCCGGCCTTCGTCAAGGCCGTCAAGGGGCCTTCCCCGTGGACGGAAATCATGCCCACCGGCGGTGTGGACCCCACACAGGAAAACCTCGCCGCCTGGTTTAAGGCCGGCGTGGCCTGTGTCGGTGTCGGCTCCAACCTGATTACAAGCCAGATTGTAGCCGCTGGCGATTTTGCCCAACTGACCAAAAAAGTCCAAGAAACCCTATTCCTGATTCGCCAAATTCGCCAGCCACAATAATCAATTTGCTTTGCTGTTAATTTAGAGGCAGAGGGTCAGGATTTCGCGTATCTGGTCGGCTCGAATGGCCTGATTTTCACCCAGCGTGGTGCCGCGCTGCCGGAAACGCTCAATCACTTTCTCAATATCGGTCTTGCTGATATTGTAATGACTCAGGCGGGTTGGCATATTGACCGAATGGAAAAACGCAACCGTTTTTTCAATGGCGGCGCGGGCCTGGGTATCGACATTGCCGTCCACGACATGCCATATTCGGCGAGCCAATTGAGCGAGCTTGTCTTTTTTGTTGGCAAACTGATGCTGCCACATGCCCGGCAGGACAATCGCCAGCGACTCAGCATGAGCGACTCCGAAAAATGCGGTCAATTCATGGCCGATCATGTGGGTAGCCCAGTCTTCGACGACCCCACAGGCAATCATACCGTTGAGTGCATGCGTCGCGGCCCACATGAAATTGGCTCGGCTGTCATAATCTTTTTTAGCCAGCACATCCGGCGCGACATCAATCAGTGTCCGAACAATGGCTTCGGCCTGCCGATCCTGCAGGGGGGTATTGATCGAATACGTTGCGTACTGTTCCATCACATGCACAAATGCATCGACGATGCCGTTACGCAGTTGGTTCTGAGGCAGCGAATACGTAATCTCCGGGTCCAGAATCGAAAAGGCCGGATAGACTTTGGGATTGCCGAAGGCCAGTTTTTCCTGTGTACTGTCGCGGGATACGACTGAAAAACAGTTCATTTCCGAGCCGGTCGCCGGCAGAGTCAATACCGCTCCGATTGGCAGGGCGGTTTGCAGGGCGCTGCCGCCGGAGGTCAAAATCTGCCATGGATCGCCGCCGGTAAAGGGAATCGCCCCGGCGATAAACTTCGTACCGTCCAGTACCGATCCGCCGCCGACCGACAGCAGAAAATCAACCTTCTCCTGACGTGCCAGTGCAACGGCTTTCATACAGGTCTCATATCGGGGGTTGGGTTCAATCCCGGCAAATTCTATTACCTTGCGGCCTTTCAATGCCGCCTTGACCTGCTCATAGACTCCGTTTTTCTTGATCGACCCGCCGCCATACAGAAACAAGATGGTCCTGGCCGGGTCACTCAAATCCGCCAGTTTGGCAATGGTGTTTTTACCGAACACAACACGCACCGGATTGCAATATTCAAAATTATTCATAGTCAACCTCCTGTTCTTTTGGTTTATGGGTATTGAGTCATTTTTTGATTATCCACGTTTATAGAAATTTGGCCGCCAGTATTCCACCCATGGCAATACAGGCAATCGGCCCGATCAGCAGCAGGATAATTCGCCCCAGTGGCGCCTCAAAGTAACTGGCCGACAGGCTCAGGCATAAATGTACCGGCGTCAGATACAGCCCGCACAGCAGGCCTGAAAACGCCAGTGTCTGCATGCCGATATCGGCTTCGGCCCCCGTCCCAATATACGGCATCAGCAGGGGGAACGTAATCGCCACCGTCGGCATCGTTAATCCTGTCAGCGCTGCCACCAGCATCGGCAGTACGAACAGCAGAATCATCCCCGGCATGTGAATGTCTGCAAAATACTGGACCACCGCCGCAATACTGCCTGCAGCCTGCAAATTCAGCTTAAACAGTAACGCCCCCAGTATCAGCAGAATCAGGTCCATTTCAAATCCCTGCCGGCATAAATGGCCGCATCGTTCCAATGGAATACGATACACCAGCATAAACAGCGTCACTGAAATCAGGATGCCGATTGCAGGGTTGATATTCAATGCCGCGTGCAGTCCGGCTACAAGCCCTATCGGCCAGAACGCCTGAATAAACACATGCAGGCTGTGGAGCCATTTGGCCTTGTCGCGCTGTTCTTTTCTGGGGGGAATTCCCGACAGCAGCAGAAAGAGTATCCCGCCGGTAATGCCGCAAAGCGAAATCACGATATTGTGCTTGATCAACGCCAGTGCCGAAATCCCCAGCATCCCCTGAATCAGCGGTATCGACGGAAACAGCGGCCAGACCATCTCCCACTGATGGCGAAAGAAAAAGTTAATCGCTGCCGAACGGCTGCGCGTGACCCCGATACTATCGGCCAGGTCTCGCACCATCGGTGCCGACAGCATAATCCCGCCCGGCGTCGGCAATAGCCCCATCAGCATCGGGATACCCACCATCGCGCCGCGCCGGCTTTTAAACAGCACCAGAAGCGCATCAGTCAGCTTGCCGGATACCCCCGTCTCTTTCATCGCGAGACCCAGAATATTCACAAACGTCAACATTGCCGCCAGTGTTACAAACAGATACCCCGTTGTCTGACTCAATGGCTTATCTCGCCATTCCTGGGCAAACTCCCCCCACAGCCTGAACGGACTGACACCCAGCAGCAGTTCCATCACACACGCCGCCAGGATCATCGACAGCCCAATCTTTAGTTTCAGCCGCAGCAGGACCACAAAAATGCCCAGCGCGACACCCATCACAATCAGTTCGTACATAAAAATCCAATTCAAAATAGTTCCGGCGGTTGTCATTTCCGCGAAAGCGGGAATCCAGAGCGACAAGGATAGAACTGGATACCCGCCTGTGCGGGATTGACAAGTCGAATCGGCCAGTTTGTATAGCCAATCTATCCTTCCGGAGTCCTAAAAGCAAGCTTCCAGATGGGATAAAATTTACCCGTAAAGGTTTGTTTCCAGACGTATTCTATTATATACTGACAGTCATAGATTACTCAAAATGGATGAAGTACGGTGTTAAATACAAGCAACATGAAAACAGCCGAACAAATAGGTTCTGAACTGGCCGGCTTAGTCAAAGGCGAAGTGCTGATCGATATCTATAATCGCGTTGCCTTCAGCACCGACGCCAGTATCTACAGTATCCGCCCCGAATGTATCGTTGCCCCCAGAGATGAGGCGGATGTGGTTGCGGTTGTCCGCTATGCGTACCAAAATGCCGTCCCGATTGCCCCTCGCGGCGCCGGCAGCGGACTGGCGGGTGAATCGCTGACCAGCGGTATCGTCATCGACTTTCGCCGCTATATGAATCGAATCGTCGACATCCGCAGCAATGGCCAGACGGCAGTGTGCCAGCCGGGGGTGGTTCTCGATCGGCTTAATCAGCAACTGGGCAAATTTAAGAAGAAAATCGGCCCCGACCCCTCCAGTTCCAACCGGGCCGTCATTGGCGGTATTGTCGCCAATAATGCCACCGGGGCCCACTCACTTCAATATGGCTACATCGCCGGCTATGTTCGCCGCATCCGGGTGGTGCTGTATGACGGCTCCGTTGCTGAGCTGACCAACGACATGCTGCCGGAGGACATTGAAGATCCGACATTACGAACGATTGCCGGCCAATGTGTCGAGCTGCTGGCCGGGCAGGAAGACCTGATTGCCAAATCCCAGCCCAAAACCCGGCGCAACCGCTGCGGTTATACGATTCAGAATATCTGTTCCAAAGGACGGATCGATCTGGCGCGGCTGATGGCCGGTTCCGAAGGGACACTGGCGGCCTTTACCGAAATTGAACTGGCCACAGTAGATGTCCCTGCCGTCGCGGGCTTGCTGCAGTTGGAATTTGACGCGTTCGAAAAAATGGCTCAGGCCGTTCCGATTATCGTACAGACCGGCGCTTCCGCCTGCGAATTGATGGACCAGCGGCTGATGACCATGGCCCGCCGTGCCTTTCCGCATTATCAGAATGTCCTGCCGGAGAACTGCGTCGCGACGCTGCTGGTCGAGCATGTCGGCGATAGCATCGAACAGGTCAAGGCTAAGATTCAAAACACCCTGAAAGCAACCAATAACCTGTCCGCGGGATGGATGGAGGCGCTGGACGCCGAACGTCAGGCCAAACTCTGGAAAAGCCGCAAGGATGCCGTCCCGCTGCTCAATCGTGAAAAAGGTCCCAAACACCCCATTGCGTTTATTGAAGATGTCTCCGTAGAGCCGGCCCAATTGGACCAGTATGTTGCCGGACTGGAAAGCCTATGCAAAAAATACGATATCCCGATGGCCTTTTACGGCCACGCCGGGGATGGTGAACTGCATATCCGGCCCTATCTGGACTTGACCAGCCCAGACGATATCCAACGGATGCGTGAAATTGCCGAACAGGTCTTTGAACTGGCCTGGTCACTGGGCGGCTCTATCAGCGGCGAGCACGCCGACGGTCTGGTTCGCGCCCCCTATATCGAACGCCAGTACGGCAAGGACTATTACCGCCTGCTGGTTGCAATCAAGAGAATCTTCGACCCCTCCGATATCTTCAATTCCGGCAAGATTATCAATCCCGACCCCGATGTCATCGAAAAGAATCTGCGGGGCCTGGAACTGGCCGGGGCAAAAAATTTCCAGACGGATTTGCACTTCGGGCCCAATCAATATCGCTACGAAATCGATCAATGCAACGGCTGCGGCGTATGTCTGGCGGCGGGAGCAGGGCGGATGTGTCCGGTCTTCCGGGCGATGGATGAAGAACTGGCCAGCACCCGTGCCAAGGCCAATCTGTTGCGAAACTACATCGGCGGCTTGCTGGACAAGCAGCAGGATTTCCACATCAGTCAGTTCCGCAAAATCCTCGGCCTGTGCGTCAATTGCAAAATGTGTTCGGTAGATTGCCCCGCAGGTGTCGATATGTCCGGCCTGATTATCGAGGCCCGAGCCAAATTGTCCCGACACGCCGGCTTTTCCGTTACCGAACTGGCCCTGTCCAACAACCGCTGGATGAGCATTCTCGCCAGCACATTCGCACCGCTGAGCAACTGGATTATGAATTGGCCCATCACGCGTCTGCTTCTGGAAAAAACACTCGGCTTTGACCAAAGCCGACAATTGCCTGCCTTCCAGCGCGGCAGCTTCATCAGCAAAGCCCGGCGGTTTTTGCAGCAGGGCGGTTCCATCGATAATCCTGCCGACAAAGTCGTCTATTTCATTGATTCCTATGCCCGCTACAATGACCATGCACTGGGGCTTGCCGTCCTGCAGCTTTTACGACATTGTAATGTCCACATCGAAATCCCCGACCAGCGGCCCGCACCGTTGCCGGCCTATGTCTATGGCAACCTCAACCAGGCCCGCCGGGACATGGAATACAACCTGAAGACATTGATGCCGTATGTGGACAAAGGCTGGAAAGTTGTATGCTCTGAACCCAGCGCCGCAATGTTTCTCAAAGAGGAATTGCCGCTGTTGATGGATACTGAACAGGTCCGAAAAATAGGCGCCGCAACCGTGGAACTGATGGATTATCTCACGATGCTCCATGCCGCCAAACCCTGCCTCAAGGCTGGCAACGCAGGGAGTCGGAAATTCTATTACCACGCGCCATGCCATCTCAAATCCATGAACGGTGCCAAGACCACCATCCAGATGTTTGGTCAACTGGGAGTCCCGGTGACAGACCTCAATGGCGGCTGCTGCGGCCTTGCGGGGACGGCGGGCATGCAGGCCAAAAACCACACCCTCTGTGATGATATTGGCGGATTCCTCAGGGATACGATTGACCGGGCCAATCCGGATGTTATACTGACAGAATGTGCCGCCTGTAAAATGCAGATAGAGCATTTGACCGGCCGCCATGTGGTCCATCCAGTCAAGCTCCTTGCTCAATGGATTCATTAATCTAAATCGCAGGAGGCTGAGCCGATGAAAGAGGCCGTCTTATGGGAAAAACAAGAGGGGCAGAAGGTCCTGTGCAAACTGTGCCGATGGAATTGTGTGATTGCCCCCAGTGCGGTGGGCCGTTGCCGTGTCCGCAAAAATATCGACGGCATCCTCTATTCACTCAATTATGATAAAGTCTGTGCCGCAGCCGATGATCCCATCGAAAAAAAACCATTGTTCCATTTCTTCCCCGGTTCACAGGCGTTTTCCATTGCCGCCCCCGGCTGCAATTTCCAGTGTGTCTTCTGTCAGAACTGGCAAATCAGCCAGACCCCGTATAAAAATCAAATCGACGGCAGCGACTACAGCGCCGAACAAATCATCAATGCCGCCATCGACACCGGCTGCAAGGGCATGGCCTACACTTACACCGAACCGACGGTATTTATGGAACGCTGCACCGAGACGGCGATTCTGGCCAAACAGCGCGGATTATACAATGTTTTCGTCAGCAACGGTTTTATGAGTGTCGAGGCCATCGAGTGGATGCGTCCCTGGCTGGATGGTATTAACATGGACCTGAAGGCCTACAGCGAGACGTTCTACCATAACTTGTGCAAGGCCCATCTGGAACCCGTCCTCGATACGATCAAGTACATCGCTCAAAAAACCGATATCTGGATGGAAATTACAACCCTGCTGATTCCCGGCCAGAACGAAGACCCCGATGAACTTGCTGAACTGGCGGCATTTCTGGTCAACGAATGCGGGCCCGATATCCCCTGGCATATCAGCCGTTTCTATCCCCAATACAAAATGACCGACCTTCCGCAGACCAACACTCAGGCCCTTCAAAAGGCCTATGACATGGGTAAGCAGGCGGGGCTTCGCTATATTTATGTCGGGAATCTCCCCGGCAATCGCGCCGAGTCCACATTCTGCTATTCCTGCGGAAAACTTTTGATTGAACGGTCGGGGTATCATATAATGCAGACCCAGATAAAAGATTCGGCGTGTCCGCAATGCGGGGTGATAATTGCCGGAGTCGGACTCTGACACAAACCAAGATCTGCTAAAACAAGAGAGAGACTGGAGCATGAAGAGGGAAAAATTAATCGTTAAGCAGCAGCCGGTAATCAGCAATGCATCATTGGTGATCGGGCTTTCCGGATGGATGGACGGGGGCGATGTCTCCACCGGAACCATAGAATATCTCCGACAGACCTTCAGCGGCCAGGAAATCGGCCGGATCGATCCCAACGGTTTTTATATTTATAACATGCCCGGCCCCATGGAAACCGTCTCGCTGTTTCGCCCTCATGTGAGAATTCAGGATGGTTTAATCGAGACCTGGGATCTTCCCGAAGCGGTTTTTTTTGAGGCCGCCCAGCCCAATCTGCTCTTATTTGCCGGGCGGGAACCTAATCTATCCTGGCGTGAATTTGCTGATAGCATCTTCGAAATGTGTTCCCTGTGCGACGTAAAGCGCATTCTGTTTGTCGGCAGTGTTGCCGGCGTTGTGCCTCATACACGTGAACCGCGTATTAATTGTTCCGTCTCCAACAGGGCCCTCAAACAATGGCTTTCCCAATTGGGCATCCGCTTCAGCAATTATAATGGCCCGGGCAGCTTTGCTAACTGCATCATGAATGCCGCAATCCATCGCAATCTTGAGATGATATCTCTGACGGCCGAAATCCCGGCCTATCTCCAGGGGTACAATCCCATTGTCGTTGAAATGGTGCTTCGATATATCTCAAAATTTCTTGAACTGCATATTCCCTGTGAAGAATTACGTGTTCTTGGTGAGGAGTTTGAAAAGAGGGTCTCGGATTTAGTTAAACAAGAGCCGGAATTGTCAAAAAGAGTGGCCCAACTGGAAGAACTCTACGATCGGGAAATTTTTGATACAGAAATGGGAGATTTAAAAAATTGGCTGGAACAAAGAGGTCTCCG
>JBDKVE010000154.1:0-61881 GCA_039679345.1 Anaerohalosphaeraceae bacterium | reverse complement strand
GTGGATCGCAATGCTTATGTTCTGTCTCAGATTCCACAGACGTTTACCGCGGTGACGAGTTTATCCAAGGTCAACGGTTTTTATCAGACAACCGCGTCAACCGTCTCCGTCAATGGTACTGCCAATGCTATCCAAACGCGGGCGGTTCGCGTCAATGGTCTTCCGGCGACGTGGGCACCTGTGCCGGGAACCTGGTCTTGTGCCGGTGTGCCGCTTAAACCGGGTATTAACCGTGTTATTATTCAGACTTTCGATAATCCCGAAGGACTTGGAACCGAACTGTTCCGAAGCTTTGTTGATGTCTGGTATAATGACAGCAATCAAAGTACTCTGTCGGGAACACTGGCCGTAAACACTGTGTTGGATGCGGCATCCGGTCCGTGGCAAATCAGTGGTGATGTGGTAATTCCTGCGGGAATCAGCCTGACGATTGAACCCGGAACGACCTTGTTCTTTAATTCCGGGGCCGGGATTACCGTCAATGGACGGCTGATTGCTGAAGGCAGTGATTATGAACGAATTCGTCTGACACAAGTGCCGGGCGGTTCGAGCTGGGATGGAATTAAATTTTCTAATACCCTGTCAGATAATCGATTGGGCTATGTCGATATGGAATATGGCGACAGTCAGGGCGAGTCGGTTAATATTCAGTCGTCTCGGGTGATGCTGGATAATATAAGCTGGGTCAGCACCGGGGGTACAACGCAGATTCTGGATATGTCTCACCCCTCGGCCCTGATTACCCATTGTGTGTTCCCCACCGTTGGCGGTATTGAAACTGTCCATGGGACCGACCTTGTCGGACAGGAATATCTCATCTTTGCAGGCAATACATTCGGCTCCACATCAGGATACAACGACATTGTCGATTTTACCGGCGGACTGCGTCCCGGCCCGATTATTCAGTTTTACAACAACACCTTCCTTGGCGGCGGCGATGACGGCCCCGATCTGGATTCGACGGACGCCCATGTGGAAGGCAATCTCTTTACGAACTTCCACCAGACCACGCCGGATCAGGATAGCCCCTCCTATGCGGTGGCGACCGGCGATAAGTCACAAGTCTGCATCGTTCGTAATATCTTTGTGAATAACGATCACGCCATCCTGCACAAGGAAGATGTCTATAGCTGGACACAGAACAACACGATTGTCAACTGTGCGATTGCTGCGATCAGTTTCGGTGAGCCGTTCCGTTCCACACCGCGAGACCCGGGCAAAGGGACGTATCTGGACAGCAATATCTTCTGGAATAATGCCGCGATATTTGAGCATTACTTCGATAATCCTGTCGGCTATGGTCCTACCGGTTCGGTGGGGGTATATCGCAGTCTTTTGCCTGAAACGTGGCATGTTTTCGGACGACAGAATATCGACGGCGACCCGATGCTGAAAGATACTCTTACGGATTGGACCCTCCTGTCTGGTTCTGTGGCCATTGGATCCGGCTCAAATGGTCAGAATATGGGGGCGGGTGTTCCGGCCGGGGCTTCAGTCTGGGGCCAGCCCGAGACGATAACCCACAGGACCAATGCCGATTTGACGGTTTCGGGGCCGGGTATTACGCATTACAAATATCGACTCGTGGATAATGGCGTGCCGGGTGCATGGAGTGATGAAATCGCATTGCCGATCAATGCCGATGATTTTCCAATGGACCCGAATGCGGTTTATGGCCGGATTCATCTGGACGGATTACAGCATGGACATACCTATCATGTGGACGTCCTCGGCAGGAACTCGGCCGGACTCTGGCAGGGGCAGCAATTCCGTGACACGGATTTCTATGCCCCCGGCAATATCGAAGGGAATTCCTCCGCCGAATGGACTGTCGATGCCGCATCAAGCCACTTCATGATTAATGAGGTGCTGGCAAACAATCTGTCCAATGCCCATCAGGGAACTTACCCGGACATGATTGAACTGTATTATGAAGGGCCGGAACCGCTTGATCTTGGCGGATACCGATTGACTGATAATAAAGATGTTCCTGTCAAGTATGTCTTTACTTCAGGTACTATGATTAATCCCGGTGAGTATTTGGTTGTCTATGCCGATGCGGAAATAACTTCGGGAATACATACAGGTTTTGCGATGGATTCTGAGGGGGATGAGTTATATTTGCTGGACCCCGCCGGCGCTGTCATCGATTCAGTGGCCTTTGGCACTCAATTGGCAGACCTGTCTGCAGGTCGGATGGGTGATAAGAAACAGTGGACGCTGACGGAGCCAACGCCGGGCTTGGACAATATCGCAGCGGCCCGCGGCGACTTCCGGATGCTTAAAATCAACGAATGGCTGGCCGATGGTGAAATCAGTTTCATTGATGAGTGGCTGGAAATCTATAATCCCAGTCCGTGGCCTGTCGATATGGGCGGGATGTATGTCACCGACGATCCGGTTGCCGAACCGAATAAATGTCAAATCCCTCCTCTGAGCTTTATCGGCGGACAGGGTTATGCAAAATTAACGGCCGGCGGACAAGATGTTACGTTCTCACTCAATGCCGATGGGGAGATGCTGGCTCTCTTTGATGCCGACCTGAACGAAATCGATAACGTAATCTATGCCCCCCAGATGACCGATATCTCTCAAGGACGCTGGCCGGATGGGGCAAATACCCTTGCATTCTTTGATATTCCGACTCCCGGCGCAGCCAACCCAAAAGGACCCACGATTGTCAAAACGACGATACCGATCCTTGCGGAAAATGCAGCCAAGCGAATTTGGATCCCATCGGCCGAGGTGGATTCGGCCTGGAAGGGCGGCAGCGCATTCGATGATTCCGCATGGACTCATGGTGTGGCTGTCGCAGGAAAAGCCGGCGGCGTTGGATATGAGAAAAATCCGAATGATTCAGTGAATTTCACGGACCTTATCAGCTATGATGTATCGGCCATGCGGGGGACCACAGGCAGTTGTTATATCCGTATTCCATTTACACTGACGGACGAACAACTGACTTCTCTGACAAGCCTGACGCTTCATGTTCGCAATGATGATGCCTTTGTGGCCTATATCAATGGCGTTAAGGCCTCGCAGAGCAGTCGGGTGCCGACCAGTCCTGTGTGGAACTCGTATGCGACAGGGTCTGTCAGCTCGGATTCCGCGGCCAGACAATGGATTGATTATGTGATTACCGATGAGGCTGTTCTGGATACGCTTCAGGCCGGTCAGAACATCCTTGCCCTCCATGCTATGGATACATCCAACAGCAGCGATTTTCTAATGTCATGCATGCTGGATATTACCATTGAACTGACCGGTGTCGATGATATTGTGACCGAGGCGATTCTTTCGGAAGATGCTGCAAAACGGGTCTGGATACCAACGGCCGAGGTGGATTTGGCCTGGAAGGGCGGCACGGAATTTGATGACAGTGCGTGGACTCATGGCGTGATTGTTGCAGGAAAAGCCGGCGGTGTGGGATATGAAAAAAATCCGGGCGATTCGGTGAATTTCACCGATCTGATCAGTTATGATGTCTCGACTGTGCAGGGAAGCTGCTACATTCGGGTTCCGTTTACACTGACCGAGGAGCAGGCGTCTTCGTATATCAACCTGACTCTCCATGTTCGCAGCGACGATGCCTTTGTTGCCTATGTCAACGGTGTCAAAGCCGTTCAGAGCGACCGTGTGCCGGCGGATCCTGCATGGAATTCCTATGCGATAGCAGATACCGGCTCGGATACGATATCCCGACAATTAATGGATTATATGATTATCGATCCGGCTGTTCTGGGTACCCTCAAGGCTGGACAGAATATCCTTGCCGTCCATGCACTTGATTCATCCAACAGCAGCGATTTTCTGGTTTCATTCAGTCTGGATATTACACGAACAGTTCCCGAAAGCGATCAAAATAATCTGGCCAGACAACTTGCGATTTTCAATGATTTGCGGATTACCGAAATGATGTATCATCCCTCCGACGGCAGCGATCTGGAATATATCGAGCTGCAGAATATCGGGATGGATGAGTTGGATATCACGGGCGTACGGCTTGGTGATGGAATCGTATTCACTTTTCCGGAAATGACGTTGGCCGCAGGTGAATATGGGGTTGTTGTAAATAATACCGCCGCATTTCAAGCCAGGTATGGAACGGATATCCGGATAGCCGGTGAGTATGAAGGTAATCTCGACAATGGCGGTGAAAGTATTGTTTTGCAGTTGCCCGCTCCTTTCGAAGCAGCTATCCTGCGAATAGAATACAGCGATGCCTGGTATCCGTCCACCGATGGCCAGGGATATGCCCTGGTCATTCGGGATGTCCTGGCGCCCCGTGACGCATGGAACAGTCCTTCGGGATGGTCCGCTGGGATGATACAGGATGGTTCTCCTGAGACCTCCGATTAATCTTTGTTCATTTATGCAAAATCGAAGTCGGATTACTCAAGAACAGGGACCACGATAATCAATACCTGATTCTAAATTAATACGCTGTTGCGGTAATCCCTCCGGCCCGATGCACACCAGCGGCACTCCATCGACCTGATGATCCTGAAAAGAAAACAATCGCTTGAAACGGTTTGCCAGACTGTCCGGATTTGCGAACAGTTTCCTGCGTGCCGCTTTAAACTGCCCCGGTGTCAGACTGCCCAGATAGCGGCACAAATACGCCCATTCGGCAGGGTCGATTCCTTCGGCCAGTTCACACCATACCCCGGTTTCCGACCAGGCCGGTTCTGAAAATAAAAGTCCCTGAGCATGTTGGATTTCTGTTGTAGCCATACGCCAATTCCTTTACTAAATCATTGTCAATAAAATAGTTAAAGAAGGGCTTGGGTTTGACATGATAATCAGAGGTCGGTTCCACCCTCGGAACACAGATATGCAGAATACGCAGCGGTCCCCAAAATGTCAAGAAATAAGTATTGTTTTTTGTACATAATGACTACAATGGTTTCGACTAATAGTGTTTGAAAGGGCGTAGTATGAAGACGAAAATTAACGGTATAGTCATTGCGGTATTTGTTGTCCTGTGCTGCGGGACAGTGTACGCACAAGAGTCACAGTCACCCGCGGAAACCAAAGATCCTAATTTCTGTCTGGCTGTTCCCGCTAAACCCGTCAAGCTTCTTGCGGATGGATTTATCTTTACGGAAGGCCCGGCGGCTGATAGCAAAGGCAATATCTATTTTACGGATATTCCCAACAATCGAATCCATAAATGGTCACTGGATGGCAAGCTTTCGACATTTATGGAAAACAGCGGGGGAGCCAATGGCTTGTTCTTCGATAGTAAAGGCAATCTGATTGCCTGTGCCGGCGGCGAAGGGAGATTGGTTTCAATCGATCCCAAAGGGACTGTCACTGTACTGGCCGACAAATATGAAGGCAAGCCATTCAATAGCCCCAATGACCTCTGGATTACTCCCAAGGGCGGAATCTATTTTTCGGATCCCCGCTACGGCCAGCGCGACAATCTGCCGCAGGACGGCGAACATGTCTATTACCTGTCGCCCGACCGAAAAAAACTCATCCGGGTGATTGATGATATGGTCCGCCCCAATGGCCTGATTGGAACTTCCGACGGCAAGACTCTCTATGTTGCCGACCATGGCGTGAACAAGACCTTCATGTACATGATTAATCCGGATGGCACCTTGTCCGACAAGAAACTGTTTGCCCTGCAGGGCTCCGACGGTATGACCATCGACCGCTACGGCAATATCTATCTGACCGGCAGGGCGGTGACAATTTACGCCCCCGACGGTACCCTGATTCAAACCATCGAAGTGCCCCAAACACCCTCGAATATCTGCTTTGGCGGAAAAGACAACAAGACGCTCTTCATTACCGCCCGCAAGTCCCTGTATGCCATCGGCAGTGAAGGCAACTTATATTCGTTTACCTTGGATGATATTGATGGCAAACCCGTTGCTCTGTCACAGTATCAGGGCAAAGTGCTTTTGATAGTCAATGTTGCCAGCAAGTGCGGCTATACCAAACAATATGCCGGCCTTCAGAAGCTTTACGAACAATACAAAGAACAGGGATTTGTCATTTTAGGATTTCCGGCCAATAATTTCGGCAGCCAGGAGCCGGGAACTAATACCGAGATTAAAACATTCTGCACAACACAATTTCATGTCAGCTTCCCGATGTTCGCCAAGATTTCCGTAGTCGGACAGGATATCCATCCTCTCTATCAGTATCTGACCAGCCCGCAGGAAAACGAAGAATTCGGCAAGCCCATCGGGTGGAATTTCACGAAATATCTGATCAGCAAAGACGGTAAAACACTTGCTCGGTATCCCTCCGATATCGAGCCGTCCGATCCTCAACTGCTCAGGGCCGTGGAAGAGGCATTAAAGGACTAACGAACAGAGGATGGAACGGAATGACTTGTTTATAATTGGTCAATAAGCCATTCCGCAAATAATTGTTTACAGAAAAGCCAAACTGTTGTAAGATGCAAAACCGGCAGGTCTGGCCAGAAATCTCTCTTTTCTGCCAGACCTCAGCCAAGGCCGGAGGGAATGGTTCTTTTCCGGGGTTTTGAAGCATTCAATTTAAGGAGTTATGCAATGAAATACGGAAGACCGATAGCGTCAATTCTTATTGCCATAGTCGGTTTACAGCATATCGTTCAGGCCGCCGACAAGGCCCCAATCAGTTTCGCCTCGTTGCTGGAGGAGATGGTCAACCGGGACACGCTGGCCCAATTCCCGGCGCCTGCCTACACCTGCAAACAGTTCAGCAGCTATGACCGTCACTCGGACACCCCGGATTCCCCGACCTGGTGGGCCAATATGGACCGCAGCTATTTTCTGGGCACCGAAGAAAAGGCCGGCAAGAAAGAATATGTCCTGATGGATACCGCCGGCCCCGGAGCCGTCGTCCGTTTCTGGGCTACCTGGCATGGACCTTCCGGAAAGCCGTTTACCAATGGAATCCTGCGGTTTTATCTGGATGGCAGTGAAAAGCCAGCCATTGAAGGTCCGATTCAAAGTGTCCTCGACGAAGGGATGCTGACGGGGGCTCCGTTGTCGGAGGGTGTGTCGCCCCAGACCGAATACGGCCAGCGCGGCCACAATCTGTATCTGCCGATTCCCTATGCCAAACACTGCAAGATCACATACCAGACCGATGCTCCGGTTGATGAAGGTGCTCATCAGGGTGAGGCACTGTATTATCAGATTAATTACCGCACCTACGTCGCAGGAACCGCAGTCCAGTCGTTTTCGATGGACCAGCTTGAAACCGCCAAGTCAGTCCTTGTCGAAACCCAGAAAAAACTTACCCAGTCTGTCCGGCCCGATACAGCTTCACTTAAAGACATCACCATTATAAAAGAATTACCTGCCGGCAAGACCGTTGTATTGGAAGCCAAAGGTCCCGCGGGCATCGCAGCATTTATCGTCAGACTTAAGGCCGAAAATCTGCCGCAGGCCCTGCGTTCCACCGTGATCGAAATGGCATTTGATGGCAATACCACCGTCTGGTGTCCGGCCGGTGATTTTTTCGGTATTGGTTACAAAGGCAAACCTTATAAGACCTGGTACACCGAAGTCGCCGAAGATGGAACCATGTCTTGTTATTGGCCCATGCCGTTTGAACGTTCCGCGGTTATCACCCTGCATAATCTGGGTGACCAGACCGTCAATGTAGAGAAAATGCAGGCCCAGACCAAACCGTGGACCTGGGACAATCGCAGCATGTATTTCCATGCCGCCTGGAAGCAGTGGACCAAAATCCAGACCTGCACCAATACCAGGACAACAGATCAGGGTGCCTTTGATCTGAACTGGGTCAAGGTGGCCGGACAGGGTGTTTATGTGGGTGACAGCCTGACTATTTTCAATGGAGCTGCCGCCTGGTGGGGTGAAGGGGATGAAAAGATTTATGTGGATAGTGAGACATTTCCATCCCACCTTGGGACAGGGACTGAAGATTATTACGGCTATGCCTGGTGCCGGCCGGAGTACTTCCAATCGGCATTTCACGCTCAGCCTTGCGGCGACGGCAATGTGGACGTTGGCTTTTCGGTCAATCTACGCTACCGCGCCCTTGATGCAATACCATTCACCACCTCGCTGCAATTTGATATGGAGCTGTGGCATTGGGCCAAGACCCGTGTCAATTATGCCCCGACGACGTTCTGGTATGCCCGCCCCGGAGCGACCTCGAATGTCCAGCCAATGCCTGAAGAAGCCCGCAACAAGGTAGCCCTCGTTCAGGAGGATGTCGTCGAGATTAAGCGCGTCAAGGGCGCCCTCGAAGGTGAATCGATGCAAATCCCGCAGAAAACCGGTGGCAATACCGAAATACAGTCGGGTGCCCAATTTGACTGGAGCGGCGGCAAGCAGCTCTGGTGGATAGACGCCAAAGAAGGCGATACGCTGACCCTCGAATTTTCCGTGGACAAAGCCGGCCTTTATGCCCTGACCGCCGCCCTGACCAAAGCCAAAGATTACGGCATTATCTCCATTGCAGTCAACGGGAAAACACTCACCGAAAAACTTGACCTGTACAATCCATCCGTCATTACCGAGGAAATCGCCCTCGGTACCTGCCAATTGAAGCAGGGCGTCAATCAGATCGAAGTCAAGATTATCGGGTCAAATCCCGAGGCTATCAAACGCAACATGTTTGGATTGGATTATATCCTCTTGACGAATAAAGACAATTGATGTCTAAAAAAACTTGAAATCAAAACAATCCTTAAAGCCTCATTTTTAATACTAAAAATGAGGCTTTTTGATTTGAAGTCATCGGATAAAGTCAGCTTGAATCTTTCGAGGCAATCTGGGTGCTTTGGGTTGACTTTCCATGCTGATTCTGATATAATCCTTTTTGTATATTATGAAAGCGAAATGTGGGGGATATTTGTAGTGTTTTTAGACCCAAGAATTCCATTTTTAACCGTACTGCTTGTCTTTTCTGCCTCTGCGTGGTCGGCCGAGTCGTTCCCATCGGGTGCACTGCCGGGAGTATCCATTGGCGGAAAACTGCCCGACAGCCATGAAACCAGCGGCATTGCCTGGCACGCCGGCCTCCAGAAATTCTTTCTGGTCAGCGATGGCGGCACCGTCACGTCCATGACCGCCAAGGGGACCAAACTAAACCACTGGAGTATAAGTGCTGATCTCGAAGCAGTTACCGTTGCCCGTTCGGAAAGCGACTTTATTTATCTGGGTATCGAAGACCCCGACAGCATCTATGAATTCAATATCACCACCGGGCTTGTGACACGGACCTTCGATCTGACGCCGTGGATGAAAGGGCCGGACAACTCCGGCCTGGAAGCCCTAACCTTTGTTCCTGACCAGGCCGATCCAGAAGGGGGCCTTTTCTACGCCGGCCTGCAGGACGACGGCCGGATATTCGTCTTCCGCCTGCCGATTCTTTCAAGCACAACCAGCACTGCCGTGACCTGGATCCGGACCATTCCGCCCATCAACGGCATCGGCAACATTTCCGACCTCGCTTATGTCCCCAGCCAGGATGCGATTTATGCCATCTACGATAAAGACGACCTCCTGCGGGCGATGGAAACCGATGGCACATTGATTGGTGAATGGAGCCTGCCCGGAAACGACCAGGAAGGTGTTGCCCTAAAAGGCAATGAACTTTATATCAGCGAAGACTATGGCGGCGATGGTGGAGACGTTCTTCGATATTCCCCTTTTGCCCCCATCCCTCAGCCCGATCTCGATGCGGATGGAAAAGTGACCCTGACTGATTTTGCTCTCATGTCAGCCGCATGGATCAGCAATGGCCTGAATACTTCAGCCGATATCAATGGCGATGGTATTGTTGATACCGCCGACCTGGCCATTCTGTCCGACTACTGGCTGCAGGGGATATACTGATTCCAAACAGTAAATGACACGGATTTACGGTGTCACAATCTGAAGCGTTGTACGGCTGCCGCCCAGTCCCTTTGTCTGTAAGGCATTCAAGCCATCCATCAGGGTCCACAGATAAGCGCCGGTATTGACATTCCGCCACAGAATATCTGTTTTCCCATCGGCATTAAAATCGGCCATATCCGCGATCTGCAGCGTTGTACTGCTGCCCCCCAATCCTTTGGTTTGTACCATGGTCAGGCCGTCCATCTGTGTTGCCATATACGCGCCGGTGTTGACATGCCGCCACAGAATGTCTGTTTTGTTGTCCGCATTAAAGTCGGCCAGCCCCGCAATCTGTAACGTCGTTCTGCTGCCGCCCAGCCCTTTGGTTTGTACCATGGTCAGCCCGTCCATCTGTGTTGCCATATAAACCCCCGTATTGACATTCCGCCACAGAAGGTCGGTTTTACCATCGGCATTAAAATCGGCCAGTCCTGCAATCTGTAACGTCGTACTGCTGCCTCCCAGTCCGCGGGTTTGTGCAATCGCGATGGCGTTTGTTATCGTTCCAATATAAGCCCCTGTGTTGACATTGCGCCAGATGATATCCATTTTACCGTCAGCGTTAAAATCGGGCAATGTGCCGCCGTTCTGTCCTGCTGTCCATAACCATTCAATGTTTACAGAGGTCATGTCAGCGGTGCAGATATCAAACATGTCCGTATTATTCAATGTTCCTGTAAACATGGCTGCGTTGACGCCCCAGGCATACACGGGGATATTTTGGCCGGTATGGCCGGTCGTGGTCCATGTTGCCGTCGGATAGCCATCATCGCCAACCGTGCCGTCCACAGCCAGACCGCCGGTTTCGTGGTCTGCCGTGATGAGCAGCAGGGTATCACAGCGACTCGATGCCCAGTTATAGCCGGCCTGTACCGCATTCGACAGGTCGATGACCTCATGAACGCATTCCTTGATTAAGTTGGAATGACAGGCATGGTCGATGCGTCCGCCTTCGACCATCAGGAAGAAGCCATCGGGGTCTTCACTGAGGATTTGAATTGCTTTTGTAACCATGTCATCGAGCTTCGGATAAGGATAGGTTCCGCCCAGATAGTCCTCTTTATAGGGCAGGTAGCCGGTTCCAAATTGTGCCGAGAAGAATTCGGCCGTAAGAGGATTGTCGTCGGTGGCGAATACCTGAAACCCCGTGGTGCCGTTGGTGACGGTATAGCCTGCGGCTGCGGTAGTGTCCAGTGTCAGACCGTGGCTGCCGCCGCCAAAGAGTATGTTCGGGCGTGTCTGGGTGAGGTAGTCAACTGCAATGGTACTTTCGCTGTTTCGGCTCAGGTCGTGGGATCCGAAGGCCGCAGGGGTGGCGTGGGTCAGATAGGCTGTGGTGATCAGGCCTACGGCCTTGCCCTGAGCCTTAAAGTATTCCAATAAGGTCCGCAACTCCGCCCCATTTCCGGGATTTGCCATACTGATGACGCCATTGTTGACTTTGACGCCTGTGGCCAGGGCAGTACCTCCGGCCGCGGAGTCGGTAACAGAGGAATTGGCTGAGCAGGTCGTGCAATTGGCTCGGTAAGGGAACAGGGCGGGAGTATTGAATGACATTACGGAGCCTGAGTAGATTTCCGCCGCCTCGACCTGCTCGAAGCCCATGCCGTCGCCAATATAGAAGAGGACATTTTTTGGCGGCTCGGCATACACGAATGCACAGGATAACCAGATTACACTGGCGAGCTGGATTAAATTTATTTTCAACAACCAAAATCTTTGGGTGTTCATGACGTCACTCATTTCTGTTGCTTTGTGAATCGATACCCCTTCGCCAAGGGCACTTATGCAGTATTACATAGTTATGTTATCGGGTAATTTACGGATGCATATAACCACGATTTATACGCAGGTGGTTGTCCTATAAAGTGTCTATCCTGGCGATGTGAAGGAATTATCTTGACCTGACAGGCGATATTTTTGTAGAATTATGGATGTAGCGAGGACGAAATTAGGTTTTGTGTGATAATGCAGGATACATTCATTTATTTCAGGAGGTAAAATGAAAGCACTATCAGGTTTATTCATGTTTCTGGCGGCGGCGGTCTGTGTACAGGGGGCGTTTTATCTGGATGCGTCGGTGCCGCTGGAGGGATTGCAGGCGGGGGATACCATTGAAATCAAGATGATGGGCGAGATGAACCAGGCAACTCCTGTAGAGGGTTATCTGGTTGTCTGGGGGCCGGGGTCGATTAACGGCGGACATATTGTATATCCGGGCGGAGGGGAGTATCAGGATGCCCCGGCCGGGATTTTTGATCCCCAGAATATGCCGGATGATTATGCCTGGTGGATGCTGGGTTCTGTTTCGCCTGAGGTGCATTCTCCGTACAGCGGGGTGCTGATTGACCAGATTATGTTCACCTGCGGCGGGCAAGGGGCGGTGACAGTAGCTCTGATCGATGGGCTGTCTTTTGATGTAATTGACTCCATCCAGATTCCACAGATACCGGAACCCTGCACGCTGACTCTGTTGGGGCTGGGGGCGGCGGCGATGCTGCTCAGGAAACAGAGGTGCTAATGAGCCAATGATGCTAATCCCGTGCAAACTGGTTTTCTAAAGAAATTAGGTGTCGATATAATTCTAAGCGAAAGCAATATCAATAATGCCGATTGCCAACGGCGAAGTAAAAGCAACTTTGAGAAAAGATATGGTACAAAGAAAAATCAAATGGTTGAGGTACACAGGCCTTTTATCAATTGTATTCGCCCTTGGCATCCTTCTTCCTGAGATATTCGTGATACTGGGCTTCCTGGTATTTAGGAGCACCGACCGTGATATATTCCGGTATTTCAAGCCGGTTGTCTTCAGTGAAACACAGATTAAAAAGGCTATTGAGCAGCGTGTTCCTATCACCATTCCGGCAGAGGCAACCAATTTGTACTATGCATGGGAAGGTGTTATAGACATTGATCTTTATGTTGCTTTGACTCTTCCGAGCCGGGAATGCTGTGATGAGTTCCTGAAAGAACAACTCCGAACACCGATTGAAAACTTCAAAGAGACGGAATGGTCTTTGGGTGACTTGAGTCATGATAATCCAAGTCGCTGGCCGGAAAAATTCAAGGGAAACTGGGATTTGAAGGCTTCTGCCGATTGCCCACTCTATTTTTGCAGATGCAAAGATCCCGGCGGTCGGGGGGATGGCGGGGCTGTGATTTATTATTTTCCGGACCATTGCAGGATATTCCTTATTGTCGATAGTCCTTTTGCTTTTAACCTTTTTATGGGAAAAGGCGATGAATAAACCAATCATTACACGGATTCGAAGAGTTCTGTTTTATGCTGCATTCATTCTCCTGATTTTCGCTGTTTTTTTGGCAGGAGTGATATTCCGGCATAAGATGGGATTTTATGATACCATGGAAAAGATATCAGTTCGTACCAAAAGCTTTCAAGATCAAATCAATGGAGAGGTTTATTCGGCCAGGCACATTGCCAGACAAATTGAACATTATTTGTATATTGCTGTTCCAGACCATGCGACGAATCTGTATTGTGCGATTGACCGCCGCTGTTTTTATGATCATTATTATGCAGCATTGAAACTGCCCGATGAATCCGCCTGCAGTGAATTTTTAGAAAAGCAGATCGGCATTACGCTAAAGGATTTTAAATTTACAGCGAAATTGCCTGATGCTTTCACTGAAAAAGGCCCCAGCGCCTGGTCCGAAAAACGGAAAGGGAGCTGGAATTTAGAGATATATGATCAATTTTATATCTGTGAAGATACCGGCTTCGGTACGCGCAGCGTGATTTATGTCCCCGGACATCACAGGATATTTATCGTAGATAGCGGGCTATAAGTCGGCGTCTACCATCTCGGCTGAGTATAAACAGGTCTGATCACCGTTTGAGTTTGAGCTGTTTGTACTTGCTGCGGCGGTGGGCCAGGCGGTCGGGGTTTTCGGACTGAATCTTTTCTTCGTAGGTGGCGAAGTTGCCCTGGAACCACTGGGTTTTGCCGTTGCCTTCGAAGATCAGCAGGTGCGTGCAGATTCGGTCGAGGAAGAATCGGTCGTGGCTGATGACCATGGCACAGCCCTGGAAATCGATGATGGCCAGTTCGAGTACCCGCATGGTATCCACGTCGAGGTCATTGGTCGGTTCGTCGAGCAGCAGAAGGTTGCCGCCGGATCGCAGCATCTTGGCCAGGTGAATCCGGTTGCGTTCGCCGCCGGAACATTCGGAGACCTTTTTCTGCTGCTGCCCGCCCCGGAAATTGAACTTGGCGACATAGGCCCGTGACGAAATGGACATGCCGCCCACATCAATCTTGTCTTTGCCGTCGGTGATTTCTTCGAAGATGGTTTTGTCGCTGTCCAGGGTATTGCGGTGCTGGTCCACATGGCCGATGGACACGGTGCTGCCGATTTCGATGGTGCCGGAATCGGGCTGTTCCTGACTGGTAATCATCTTGAACAGCGTGGTCTTGCCGATACCGTTGGGGCCGATGACACCGACGACGGCATTGGGGGGTAGTTCAAATGAACAGCGTTCCAGCAGTTGATTATCGCCGTATCCTTTGGAGACTTCTTTGAAGGAAATCACCTTGTCGCCCAGACGTGGGCCGGTGGGGATTTGAATGAGGACGTCGCTGTTGCGGTCTTCGGCGGAGATGGTGGTCAATTCGCCATAGGCGTTGATACGGGCCTGGTTTTTCTGGTTGCGGTCGCGGGTCGATGCGCTGATCCACTCCAGCTCGCGGGTCAGGGTCTTTTGTCGCGGGGATTCTTTCTTGTCGGCCAGGCGGAGGATGTCCAGTTTCTGCTTGAGCCATGAGGAATAGTTGCCTTCAAACGGGATGCCTCTGCTTCTATCCAGTTCGAGAATCCACTTGGTGATGTTGTCCAGAAAATAGCGGTCGTGGGTGGCGATGATGACCGTGCCGGGATATTCGCGGAGGGCGACTTCCAGCCACTGGACGGTTTCGGCGTCGAGATGGTTGGTCGGTTCGTCCAGCAACAGCAAGTCGGGCTTTTCCAGCAGGGCCATCGACAGGGCCACGCGACGGCGTTCACCGCCGGAAAGCTGGCTGACGGGGGCATTATCCGGCGGAAGCACCATGGCATCCGAGACGATATCCATCAGCCGGTCGGTTTCCCAGCCCTCGCAGGCGTCGATTTTGTCCTGAAGGACGCCCAGTTCTTCCAGCAGCTTATTCATCACCTCATCGGACAGGGGTTCAGCGAGCTGTTCGGAGATTTTGTTGAAGCGATCCACCATATCGAGGGTCGGCTGGATGGCCGTCATCAGGTTTTCGCGGATGGTCTTGTTCAGATCAATCTGTGGTTCCTGGGCGACATAGCGGACCTTCATCTTGGGGGCCAGCCGGGCTTCGCCGTGGAAATCTTTATCGATGCCCGCCATGATGCGCAGCAGGGTGCTTTTGCCGGAGCCGTTTTCGCCGATCACGCCGATCTTGGCTCCGTAATAGAACGACAGCGAGATATTGCTCAGTACGTTCTTTTCGCCATAACGCTTGGAAACATCCAGCATTTCAAATACAAATTGTGGAGGCATCTGACACGATTCCTTTATTATCTTATCTTTTTGGTCAAAAACAGAATCTGTTCTATTACCATACTATTGACCTGAACACAATACAGAACTATGTTATGGAATGGGCTAAAGACAGACCTGTCCGGCACGCAAAATGAGCAGAATAAAGAATGGCTATATCCAGATCGTGCATCCATACGGAAAGCTCTGTGCAAACACCCTCTGATTCCTGGCAGGTATCTATACTACAGGGTCACAAGAACAGATGTAAATCATGTTTCATGGCTGGATAAATTGACAAATTACGGGCCATGTCCTATAATACGGCCCATTGTTTTGTCAGGATGATGTTTATCGCTTATTAAAGGGTGTGTATGTATAGATCAACTCTTGCTGTCGCAGTTGCTCTGTTGGTTTTTTCTACCTCGTCGTTACAGGCAGCTACGTATGGCGGAGGCGGAGGAACGGCAGTCAATCCCTATCAAATCTGGACGCCCGGGCAGTTGAATACCATCGGGGCCAATTCCGGCGACTGGACAAAACATTTCATACTGATGGCCGACATTGATATGTCTGCTTATACCGGAAGCCAGTATCGAATTATCGGAAATGCAACCACCAAATTTACCGGCAGCTTTGATGGAAATGGGTATGTTATCAAAAACCTGACCTATACGACCGGAAATGCCCTGGATTATGTCGGACTGTTCGGCTGGATTGAAAGTGCCACTATCCAGAATCTGGGTGTTGAGTCCGTTTCCATCTCTTCCGGCGGCAAGAATGTCGGCAGCCTGGTGGGACGGAATTATAAAGGTTTAATCATTGCCTGCTATGCAACGGGTTCTGTCAGCGGCAATCAGTTTGTCGGGGGCCTTGCAGGATACAATTATGAAGGCTCCATCACGTCTTGTTATGCGGCCAGTTCGGTCAGTGGTGACTCTTATCTTGGCGGTCTGGTGGGGCGGCATTACACAGGCTCCATCAATGCCTGCTATGCGACAGGAGCTGTAACGGGCAACAGTTATGTTGGGGGGCTGATTGGGCGGAATTATCAGGGCAAGGTCATTTGCTGTTATTCAACTGGTAAGCCATCAGGCTCCTCCTCCACAGGCGGACTATGCGGGGAAGCGACTGTTGGCGGGAAATATGAAGATACGGGAAATTTCTGGGATACGGTGACCTCGGAAACCCTGTCCAGTGTAATGGGTACTGGCAAAATAACGGCCCAGATGAAGGTATTGTCGACGTTTCTCAGTGCAGGCTGGGATTTTGTGGTCTCCGATGGAGACCCGATAGACTGGTGGCTGCCGAATAATCATTATCCTCGTTTATCCTGGGAAGTCTTTTACGGCGGGGGCAGCGGAGCTCCGGGAAATCCCTACCAGATATGGACGGCTGACCAGATGAATACAATCGGAGCCAATCCTGTGGACTGGGCAAGCCATTTTAAGTTGATGGTGGATATTGACATGTCCATATATACCGGCACGCAGTATCGCATGATTGGTAATTCAGCGACCCCATTTACAGGCAGCTTTGACGGCAACAGACATGTTATCAGCAACCTGACTTATACCACCGCCAATGCAATAGATCACGTTGGAGTCTTTGGTTTTATTGAAAACGCGGTGATTCAAAACCTGGGGATTGAAAATATCTCGTTTTCAGCCAAAGGCAGCCGAATTGGCGGATTGGTCGGAGAAAACGCCGGCACCCTGACAGCATGTTATGTGACCGGGTCGATTGATGGGACGGCTGAAAATGCTTCCATAGGCGGGCTGGCCGGCTTGAATCGAGGGGTGATAGCGGGCTGCTATATGACTGGTTCCGTTAGCGGAACACTCACATCCTATATCGGGGGACTGGTCGGGTCTAATCATAGCAGTTCTCCGGTTGCGGATTGCTACGCGAGTGCTTTGCTTGGCGGAGAAGGACCCGTCGGCGGGCTGGCTGGATACAATGCTCCCGGCTCGGCGATTACGGCCTGTTTTTGGGATACCCAGGTCAGCGGTCAAATGACCAGCGCCGGTGGAACAGGTAAAACCACAGTCGAGATGAAGACCCAGGAGACGTTTATTCAGGCAGGCTGGGATTTTCTCGGTACCGATAACAGCCGAACCGACTGGGCTATGCCCGCCAAAAGTTATCCTCGCATCTCCTGGGAATTCCCTTATGGCGAAGGCGATGGAACGGCAGAGTATCCCTATCAAATCTGGACAGCCGAACAAATGAATACCATCGGGGCCAATTCTGCAGACTGGTCAAGCCATTTCAAACTGATGGCTGACATTGATATGTCCGTCTATACCGGCACCCAGTATCGTATCATTGGGAATGCAACGACTCGATTTACCGGGACGTTTGATGGCAACGGACATGTGATCCGCAACCTGAGTTATACCACCGGCGCATCGGTGGATTACATTGGCCTTTTCGGCTGGATAGAGAATGCCGCGATTTGTAATCTGAATATCGAGGGGACCTCGTTGTCATCCAGCGGCAAAAATATTGGCGGTCTGGCGGGACGAAGTTCTGCCGGTTCAATCACCGCCTGCCATGCGGCTGGTTTGGTCAGCGGAACACAGTATGTCGGCGGTCTGGTGGGGTGGAGTGAATCGACCCGTCTGTCGGCCTGTTCCTGCAGCGGCACGGTTTCTGGCACGGGTCATATTGGCGGGCTGGTGGGCAGGACTGATTCGGGTGTATCTACGGCCTGCTGTTCGGTTGGCGTTGTCCATGGCACCAATGCGGTGGGAGGCCTGGTTGGCGGCAATTATCAGGGGACACTGCTGGACTGTTATACGACAGCCTCTGTGGATGGCACGGGCAATTATCTTGGCGGCATGACAGGATACAACAACAAGGGAACACTCGCATCCTGCTATGCGGCAGGTTCGATGGGGCAGGCCGGCACCTATGTTGGGGGACTGATTGGATGGAACAGTGCCGGTTCGCCCATCACGGCCTGTTTCTGGGATACCGAGGTGAGCGGCAAAAGCAGTGGCTCCGGCGGAGGCCCTTCCAGCGGGATAGAGGGCAAGACTACCGTCCAGATGCAGACGTTTTCGACGTTTACTGCGGCGGGATGGGATTTTGCCAACGAGACCGCCAATGGATTTGATGACTTCTGGCGGCTGTGCAGTGAGGGAACGACTTATCCCCGGCTGAATTGGCAATCCCACCGGGGGGACTATGCCTGCCCGGACGGAGTGTATGTTGAAGATTTGACTGCCGGCCTGTACTGGTGGCTGGGGACCGATTGTTCTGCGGCCAATAACTATTGCGGTGGGTCCGATTTGGATTATTCCGGCGCGGTGGATTTGCAGGATTATGTTGTCTTTTCCGCCGGCTGGCTGAGTCAGTAACGCAGGACGCCCGCAACAGCCGGTGTAATGGAATCGGGCCTGCAGCAGCAGAGCTATTCGGTTACGATAACATTGCTGACCATCCAGTTTTGTGCCAGCTTCAATAAGTCCTGGAGATCAACTCTGCAGTCGCCGTTGATATCGCCTTCCAATGAATCCTCGCAGACGGGGACATCGACGGTCATGACCGCAGACTGAATCAGCACCGTGTTCAGAGGCACATTGGCCATAGTGCCGACGGTCTTTGTAGGGACAGACGCAATGGCATCAACCACATTCATACCGCTGATCACCCGGCCGAACACACAATAACCCACCCCATAATAATAGGTATTCTGATAGTTATCATAAACAAGGCTGCCAAAATTAAGAAAACTGTTGTCGGCGTGGTTGATAAAAAATTCCGCCGTGGCTGAGTGAGGATAAGGAGTCCGCGCCATGGCAATCATTCCACGAAGATTGGCAAGCCCGTTGGTGCTTTCATTGAGGATGGGATCGCCGGTGGTCTGCCTGACGAGGGAAGGATTGTATCCTCCACCCTGAATCATAAAGTCGGGGATGACCCGATGGAAAATGAGCCCGTCATAAAATCCGCTTTTGACGTACCCGATGAAATTCGCGACGGTAATGGGAGCCTTATCGGGATACAGTTCCAGAACAATCGTCCCGTTTACGGCCCCGGATACATGAAGGGTCACTTCGGGATTGACGGCTTGGACAAGCCCCGAAACAGCCGATAAAAACAGCATTATAAGCATGGAATATTTCATCACCGGACTCCTAAATTAAGGTTCGTATTATATCACAAAAACCATAAAAAGTCAAGATTTACGCCCGCAATCCAGTGATGTTAGGCAAGGCAGTGCTGTTGCTTGTAGATTAAACGCTGCCGGCTTTTTGTTCAACCCCATTCGGGGTTGGTGTGTGTGGGTTCTCCGGGCTTCGCTTCGCTTGCCCGGAGCTATTCGGGTTGAACCCTGCGGGTTAAACGACAGGGGGAAGATACGCATGTCTGGCGATAAGAATTGCCCGGTATTGGCACTAAATTGTTCCGAGGCTCACATACAAAAATTTCTGTGAGAAGGGGGTTAATATTATCCATCGTTGGTGTTATTATTGTAGTTATGTTTTCTTTACAAATTCTTTAGAAAGTGGAGATATGAAACAGAATACGATGCGATGGATGCTTGCGATTATGGGAATAGTAAATCTTTGCTCAAATTCGAGGGCTGTCGGGGCGGAAATGGCGGGAGAGGGCGAAAAAACGGCATCTGTGCAGGCGGCTGCGGTATCCAATTACCTGAACAACCGGCCGCCGTTGAGGGCCAATCCCTATCAGCCGCTGCCGCTGGGGGCGATCCGGCCGGAAGGGTGGCTCCGGGAACAGTTAGGCCGGATGCAGACGGGGCTGACGGGAGATCTGGATGTCCGGTATAGCCAGGTCGTCGGGCCGCGAAACGGCTGGCTGGGCGGCGATGGGGACAGTTGGGAGCGTGGCCTCTATTGGGTCGATGGTCTCTTGCCGCTGGCGTATATCCTGAACGACCCGGCCCTGATTGAAAAAGTCAAGCCGTGGGTGGAGTGGACGCTGACCCATCAGCGGGACGATGGGTATCTTGGCCCCGAGCGGTTCAAGGAACGGCCCAAAGATGAGCCAGGCATTCAGAAGGAACCGCGGGAGGACTGGTGGCCGCGGATGGTGATGCTCAAGATTCTGCAGCAGTATTATGAGGCGACACGGGATGAGCGGGTGATTGCGGTCCTGACGAAGTATTTCCGGTATCAGCTCAAGCAGTTGCCGGAGTATCATCTGGATCACTGGTCGTTCTGGGCCAACCGGCGCGGGGCGGATAATCTGATGGTGGTGTACTGGCTGTACAACAAGACTGGCGATGCGTTTCTGCTGGAGCTGGCGGAGCTGATTTATCAGCAGACCTTTCCTTATACCGAGATTTTCCTGAATCCCTACGACAATCCGCAGGATAACCTGGCGCATATCTACCCCAATACCATCGGCAACCGGTACCCGTTCAACCGGGAGCTGATTGCCCGGATGCACGTGGGGCAATTGCAGAGCTTTCATTGTGTGAATCTGGCGCAGGGGCTTAAGACGTCGGTGATTTATTATCAGCAGCATCCCGAGGAAAAATATCTGACTGCGGCTCGAAATGCCTTGCGTGATATCCGGCTGTTTCACGGCCAGCCGCAGGGGATGTATGGCGGCGATGAACCGATGCACGGCAATAATCCGACGCAGGGCATTGAATTCTGTTCGGTTGTCGAGATGATGTTTTCGCTGGAAAGCATGCTGACGATTACCGGGGATACGCAACTGGCCGACCATCTGGAAAAGATTGCCTTCAACGCATTGCCAACGCAGGCCACGGATGATTTTAAGTATCGCCAGTATTTTCAAACGGCCAACCAGGTCAAGGTGTCCCGACACAAGCGGAATTTTTATGAGGATGAAAGTCATGGCGGGACGGATTTGTGCTTCGGGCTGCTGACGGGGTATCCGTGCTGCACGTGCAATATGCATCAGGGCTGGCCGAAGCTGGTGCAGAATTTGTGGTACGGTACAGCCGATGGCGGTCTAGCGGCGCTGGTCTATGGGGCTAGTGAAGTGAATGCAAAAGTTGCCAAGGGTGTCCCGGTTCGGATTGTCGAACAGACGGATTATCCGTTTGAAGAGAACATCCGGTTTACGGTATATACGAAAGACAATGTGGCGTTTCCGCTGCATCTGCGTGTGCCGGCCTGGTGCAGGGAAGCGAAGGTGCTGATTAATAAGGAAGTCTGGGGGAAGGTTGCCGCCGGACAGATTGCCAAAATCAGCCGGGAATGGAAGAATGAAGATACTGTCGAGCTGGAATTGCCGATGGAGGTGGGGACCAGCCGATGGGTGGAAAACTCCGTCGCGGTGGAGCGGGGGCCGCTGGTGTATGTGCTGAAAATCGAGGAAGAGTGGAAATTCGTCGAGGGGCGGGATCATTTCGGGGAATACTATGAAGTCTATCCGAAAAGCCCGTGGAATTATGGCCTGCTCGATGCAGTGGTCAATCATCCCACCAAAGGCTTTGTGGTTCAGAAAAAGGATAAAGTGAGCGGGTACCCGTGGAATCTGGAAAATGCGCCGATTGAGCTGAAAACGCGGGGTAAGATTGTGCCCGAGTGGCAGTTGTATAATGAGATGGCCGGGCCGCTGCCGCACAGCCTGCCGCAGTCGCATCTGCGAGGTAAGCCGGCCGAGGAAATCACCCTGATTCCCTACGGCTGCTCGACCCTGCGCATTACGGAATTCCCAGTAGTGCAATAGGCCGTTTTATGCCGCGTGTATTCACGGGGTAACGTTACCCTACGCAGTCGCGGTGATAATGCTGTTGCTGGAAGCTGGCGGTTGAAAGCTCTTTAGCCGCGCAGAAACGGAAAATTTCAAGTAAGATCAGTACAAATGAGGACGGTAATGATATGAAGTCAGGATCGATGTGGTGTTGTATCGGCGTGTTGATGAGTGTGTTGTCCTGTCGGGCGGCTGCTGAGTCGCAGGGGCGGGTCTGGCTTTCCGAGCTGGATTGTCAGTGGGTTCAGCAGCAGTGGGGCAAGCCCCAGAAAGATCGGTCCGTGGAAGGCAAGCCGCTGCGAATCGACGGGCGTGTTTATGCTCACGGTCTTGGAGTTCATGCCAATACTGTATTTACGGTGGATGTCCGGGGATGTCGGCGATTTGAAGGTCTGGTTGGCGTGGACGATGAAGTGTCCTCGCATCCGTCTTCGGGGGGCTGTACGATCCGCGGTGACGGCAGGGTGCTGTGGAAAAGCGAGCTGTTAAAGGCCGATCAAAAGCCGCAGGCCTTTGCGATAGACCTGTCCGCGATTGATTATATCGAGGTGCTTATCGATGACGGCGGGGACGGCAATAACAGCGACCATGTCGATATCGTGGATGCGTTTTTCCTCACGGATGAGACGTCGCCTGCGATTGTGGCGCCGCTGCCGCCGCCGAGTCGCTGGCAGCTTGGCGATAACCGCGACATCCGCTGGCTTGTCAGCGAGGATGCCCGGCTTCCGCACCATGATTTTGTGGAGATGAGCGGCCAGCAGGTTTCGCTGGTCCTGTATTATGATATCGACGCCAATCGGCACTTGACCCTGAAACGCAAACTGGTCTGGCCGATGCTCAGGACGATTCCCAATGATACCCATGCCAGTCTGATTCACGATTTCGGCAACGCGTTGTCGTTTGCGATTCAGGACGGAACTGAATCTGTGGTGCCGGAAACAATTGACGAATGCCGTTTCAACGGCGTTTTACAGACTCTGGGAAAGACCAAGTCCGGTCTGGAAATCCACAGGACGCTGTTTCCCAGTATGACAGAGGCCATGGCCGTCGAGCAGGTTGTCATTAAAAATATCACAGATAAAGCCATGACACTGTCGATTCAGGCTCCCAGTTATGAACATCGAACCGATCCCAAAACGGGTGTGTATGGACAATATATCCTGGATGTGACGGCGCAGTATGAACCGAAGGTTACGCTGGAACCCGGACAGGACTATACCCTGTCGCTGGGATTTCGGGGTCGCAAAGCCTCCGATAAACAATGCCCGTTAAATACCGAGCGTGAATTGAAAGACCGGCTTGCATTCATCGCTACAGTTCAGCAAAATCTGGTCTTTGAATGTCCAGATGAAGTTATCAATCGTACTTTTGATTTGGCAAAAATCCGTGCCGCAGACAGTGTTTTTCAGACGCGCGGTGGTCTGATGTTTGCTCCCGGCGGCGAGCGGTACTATGCGGCCATCTGGGCCAATGATAACGCCGAATATCAGGGCCCCTTTGCTCCGTTTCAGGGCGAAGCGTCCGCTAATGAGGCGGCGTTGAATGCCTATCGGCAATTTGCCCGGTTTATGAATGATGAGTACAAACCGATTCCCTCGTCGATTATTGCGGAGGGAACGGATATCTGGAACGGGGCCGGCGACCGGGGCGATGCAGCAATGATTGCTTACGGGGCGGCCCGCTATGCGATGGCCCTGGGTGACAAACAGACGGCCCGCGAACTCTGGCCGCTGATTACCTGGTGTCTGGAGTATTGCAAACGCAAGACGACGCCGGAGGGCGTGATCGCCTCGGATTGCGATGAATTGGAAAATCGTTTTCCGGCTGGCAAGGCCAATCTGTGCACGTCGTCGCTGAATTATGACGCCCTGCAATCGGCGGTGATGCTGGGTACGGCACTCGGGATTGATTCCAAGCAGCTTCAGGAGTATGCAAGCCGTGCCAAAGCCCTGCGAGCCTCGATCACGTCGTATTTCAGTGCCACGGTCGAAGGCTATGAAACCTGGCAATATTACCAAGGCAATGACAAACTGCGTTCCTGGATTTGTGTTCCGTTTGTGATGGGGATGGATGAACGGAAGGATGGGACCATCGAGGCGCTGTTCAGCCCGCAGTTGTGGACGCCGGACGGACTGGCCACGCAATCCGGCGATAAGACCTTCTGGGACCGTTCGACGCTGTATGCCCTGCGCGGTGTTTTTTGTGCGGGACGAACGGAACTGGCCCTCGATAAGATGCACGCTTATAGCAAGCGTCGCCTGCTGGGTGAGCATGTTCCTTATCCGGTGGAAGCGTATCCGGAGGGGGGGCAGCGCCATCTGGCCGCGGAAAGCGCCCTGTATTGCCGGATTGTGACCGAGGGATTGTTCGGCATCCGCCCGGCCGGGCTTGACACATTTGAATGCACACCGCGACTGCCTGCCGGCTGGACGCAGATGAGCCTGCGGCATATTCGGGCCTTCGGCGGGGATTTTGATATTGTTGTGCAGCAAACACTTGAAAAAAAGACAAAAATAACGGTTTCCAGTCGAAACAAAATTGTCATTGAACAGCTTTGGGATGGACAAAAACCGTTGCCGCTGCAATTAAGGGACTAAAAAGATTCCCCTTTGATTAATGAAAAATTTTTTTGGAATCCTGCCCTGCGATGTTTCACGTCTTATGATTTTGGAATAGCACAGTATTTGATATGTGATGCAATAACAAATCATGGATATGCGGTTATCGAGGCTAAGGCGCCTTAAGTCTTCATGGAAGGTTTTCCAGTAAATCCTGGTAATTCTGCCAAAAAAAAGACCGCCTGTGGCAGAAGGAGGAGGAAGTCGGTGTACTTCCCAGGGCAACCACAGGCGGCAGAAGGAGCTTTAAACCATAATATATCAACCCCCCGGATGGATGTCAAATTTTTCGTTTTAAACAGTCAAAATTTCTTAAGGGTACCCTTGATTTTTGTTTTCAGATGGATTCAAACGTGTGATGTCTTATTGCCCAGGCTATGTGATTTCATCTGGCCTCAGAGAGAGGGTGGTCCCGCATTGCTCCAGTGATTTCCAGCCTTTTTCTGTTCGGCATTTTGCAGAGTCATTTTTTGTACCCGTGTTAAAAAGTCGATAGGGGTTCCCAATATAACTTATAAGCATTTGCAGAATAAGCATATATCAAAAAAATACGCCGGCTTTTGGTTTTGATGTATGTTGATTTTAGACACGGTGTATGGCTCTCCCAATAATCAGGAGGAGGAAATCTGTCCGAAAAATATGAACTTATTCCATCGCAAAATATGGAATTAACGAAAATGGCTGATACAATATTTATTCAGTTTTCACTTACGACAAAGTAGCATAAACTCATTGAAGGATCGGCAGGTAATCCCTGAATCACGAGGTATAATATGAAAAACGCGAAGAAAAAAAGCAGAGATTCAATTTTGAAATGTGTCCTGGGCTTGTCTGCAATGTTGTGTCTGGGGAGGTCCGAACTCATAGCGGCCATAGAACTTCGTTCGCCGGATGGCTGCTTGATGGTGACAACTGGAGTCAAGACCCTTGGCAACGAACCAGACTGTCCGTATTACCGCGTGACATATAAGGGCCGTACGGTTCTGGCCGAATCACGGCTGGGACTGGACCTGCAAGGGAATATCCTGCGGTCGCATATCAGCATGACAGAGACAAGCCGCAGCCGGCAGGATTCAAGCTGGAAACCCGTCTGCGGAGAGCGGAGTATGATACGGGATTGTTATCATCAGATGGTTGTGGAGTGTAGCGAGGAACAATCTCCGCATCGCCGGGTCCTCCTGACATTTCGTGCCTACAACGAGGGGATTGCCTTCTGTTATACCCTACCCCGTCAGCCGGCCATGGAAAACGTCCGTATCCAGCAGGAACTGACGGAGTTTTGTTTTGACGGGGATTATACGGCTTGGGCGACGTATGCCGGACAGGGAGAATACCATACGGTACCCTTAAGCCAAATCAAGCCGGGTTGTGAGCGACCGCTGGTTGTCCGGGTTGCCGAGGATCTTTATGCGGCCGTGGTGGAAGCGAGGCTGGTGGATTATGCCCGTATGAAGCTCAAGGGGATTCAGACTTCACCGCACGCCCTTCAATGTCAGCTCGATGGTGCCGTGGAATCGTCCCTGCCGCTGACGACGCCCTGGCGGGTCATCATGGCCGCAAACAGTCCGGGAAAACTGCTGGACAACAACTTTATCATCCTCAACCTGAATGAGCCGTGTGCCATCGAGGATTCATCCTGGATCAAGCCCGGCAAGGTAATTCGTGAAGTGACGCTGACGACTGCCGGGGGTAAGGCCTGCGTGGATTTTGCTGTTGAACGCGGCCTGCAATACATTGAATATGATGCGGGTTGGTACGGCTATGAATTTGATCCCAAATCCGATGCGTCGGCAGTGCATCTCGACCCCAAACGCAGCAAGGGGCCGCTGGATTTGCAGGAGGTGATCTGTTATGCAGACCAGCGCGATATCGGCGTACTGCTGTATGTCAACCATCTGGCACTGGAAAAGCAGTTGGATGAACTCTTGCCGCTGTACCGGCAGTGGGGTGTCAAGGGCATCAAGTTTGGGTTTGTCAACGTCGGTTCACAAAAATGGACATCCTGGCTGCACGAAGCGATCCGCAAATGTGCCGATTATCAAATCATGGTGGATGTTCATGATGAATACCGTACGACGGGTTATGGCCGTACTTATCCCAATCTGATGACCGTCGAGGGGGTACGGGGGGATGAAACATCTCCGGACAATGCTCAGACACTGACCTATCTGTTTACCCGGATGCTGGCCGGTTATGCAGACCATACCGTCTGCTACTATGACAAACGGGTGGATCAAAATGCCTCCCATGCGTATCAGTTGGCCAAAGCTGTCTGTTTTTTCAGCCCATGGCAGTTTTTATTTTGGTACGACCGTCCATCGGCGGCTCCTGCACAGGGGGATGGGGGTGTGCCGTCACGGGAACGGATTGGCGAGGAACCTGAGCTAGAATTCTGGAAGCAGATGCCGACAGTCTGGGATGAAAGCCGGGTTCTGAAAGGGGTTATCGCAGAGTATGCCGTGATTGCTCGCCGAAGCGGTGACCGATGGTACATTGGCTGTATGAATGCCGATTCTCCCCGGACAATTGAGCTGCCGCTGGATTTTCTCGAGCCGGAGCAGGTTTATACGGCGTTGATTTACAGCGATGATCCAGCCGTGCAAACGCGTACACATGTAAAGAAAGAACAGATGGAGGTTCGTCAAAATTCGGTCCTGAAAGTAATTCTTCCGGCTCGCGGCGGCCAGGCCATCCGGATTGTACCAGGGGCTAAAGCGAATCCATGACCAGGCAAGAAAAGAAATTCCTGTCTTGATAGAAAAATGCCGGAAAACAGGGAAGTCCTCTAAAATGAAGCTGTTGACACAAATAAAAAAGCCTCATAAGTTCATCACTTATAAGGCCTTATGTTTACTGGGTGAGTTGGGATTCGAACCCAAGACCTACGCATTAAAAGTGCGTTGCTCTACCTGCTGAGCTACTCACCCAGGCGTATCACGCCTGCCGACAGAGAATTTCCTGTCGAAAAGACCACAAAACATAACATCCGAGGATTGTTTTATCAACAAAAAAAGCTCAAAAATTATCGCTCTTTATCGGGTTAAAATATGGCTTTGTTTTATTTGGCCTGCTGGGCTTGTCGAGCTTTTTCCCAGTTTTCTTCGGCTTCCGGCCGGCGGATATACAGCGGTACCAGAGTATTTGGGTCGTCAAATTGCCCCTGTTCAACTCGCAAGTGAGCGACATGCCAGACCGATGCAGCGCTGGCCGGCCAGCAGGACTTGTCTAAAATCAGGGTGTTGGGATGTTCAAAGTGTTTGTGATAATACACTAAGCCTTCCCCCAGCAGGGCTGTTTTGCGTTGACCTGTGCAATAATCCGATAAAAATGTATCCGGTGTTATCAGTAAGTCGTCGGTCACACGACGAAGACCTGTCTGGGTTTTGCTGAATACCGCAATATAGAAATATCCCTTTTTGGCATCGAGAATGGGGGCAATTTGCTGAACCTCGGAATTTTCGGTGCAAACGCAGGCAAAGGCGTTCTGTGCGAGAGCATCTAATGTATTGACAGCTATGATTTTAGAACCCATGGAAAAAGCCGCCATTTTAGCAAAGGTAACGGCAATTCGAATCCCGGTGAAGCTGCCCGGCCCTTTGGGAAGACAAATCTGTGTAATATCTTCTGTGGATAAATTATTTCTCGATAAAAGGGTTTTGATTGTCGGCAATAATTCAGAGCTGTGCTTCTGAAACCCGGACAAGGCGGCCTGCTCAGTAATCGTTTCCCCAATAACAAGGGCGACGGATCCTGTTCTGCCGCTGGTTTCAATGGCTATGCTGACCTTTGGCCGGAGGGGTGAATCAGGCGAATCAGTATTGATAGGTCGAGTTGTCAAATTTTATAGTCCTATAAACATAAATTTACAGCGAGGCGGAATATACAAATTAACTACATAAAAAACAAGCGAATTATCAAGCGTAAAGCCGGATTTTTTCACTTGCAATAATCTCATAACGGTTATACACTTACGAATCGACTGTTATATGGGATATAGTGTCTCCAGTATTTCGGTCGGCAGGATTTGTCAGGAATAATTGAACTAATAATTCAGATTTTCTGGAGGTTTTTCTGGTGAGTACGCAATCATTTATTTGGGTACGTCGAGCCGGTACACTTGCACTTTTGTTTGCCATCATGGTTTTTGTCTGGGCGGGAGGCAGTATCCGGGCAGCAGCCACCCCGGCCACGGAACAAGAAGCCAAGCAGCAAAAAGTGGACGACTTGTTCAAGGTTGTGGAAGAGTGGATCAAACGCGGGTTGTACACCAATGCTCAGGGCGAGCTTGCCGTCGTGGAACAGCAATACGGTTCCTTTCTGAGCGATACCCAGAAGCAAAAAGCCAAAGATCTGGCCGGGCAAATCCAGACTGCCATAGCCGAACGAGCAAAGATTGTGACCACAAGAGAACAAATCGACAAGCTCATCTCCGAGGGTAATCATGCCGAAGCCAAGAAACTGCTGCTGCAGGTTCAGGCCAGCCCCTACCTCAACGAGGTTGAAAGGAAGGTTCTCGCTGCCGACATCGAAAAAGTCGATGTTGTTTTGAAAGAGAAGCAGCAGGCCCAACAGACTCAGCAAACTCTCGAACAGCAGGCCGAACCTCAGACTCAGCCTGTTGCGGCCCCTGTTGAGGCTGCGGAAACACCTGTCACCGTCGAAGTTGTCGAAGTGAAGGTTGAAGAACCGGCCGCAGTTCAGGCAGAAGCGGCTCCGGTAACGGTTGAAGTGGTGGAGGAGGTCAAGGTTGAGGCGGCGGCGGTTCAGGCGGAAGAAGCCGCGACACCAGTGACCGTTGAAGTTGTGGAAGTCAAAGTTGAAGAACCTGTTGCGGTGCCGACGGAAGTTGTTGCCGCCCCTGTTACGGCCGAAACGACGGAAGTGACAGCGGCTCAGCCGGCTGCCGAGACATCGACGACCGCTCAGGAAAGTTCTTATCTGAAAGAATATAAACGCAAAATAGCGGTTCAGCAGAGCTATACCAAGGCGAAAGTAGCGGATGCCCTGAACAAGGCGGAACAATCTCTTGCCAAAAAAGAATTCGATGCAGCCAGAACCTCGTTGCGGAATGCCTTCTCGACACTGGAACACAACCGCTTGCTGCTGGGGGATGAGTATGCGACCCTGAAAAAGCAATTGACTGAAAAAGAAGAGGTTGTCGCCAGCGAAGAAAAAGCATATAACGAAGAACAAGCCATAATCAAGGGAGGCGAGGCAGCTCGAATCAATCAGGAAATTCGTCAGAATCTTGACACTCAGCGGTCTCAGGCTGTCAAGGACTATATGGAACGGGCGCTTACGTTTGAAGCCGAGGAACGATACGAAGAAGCGATTGGCCAACTGGAGCAATTGCTGCTGGTTGACCCCTTTAACCGGGATGCCCTGATTAAAAAGAAGACACTGGAAAATACCGTTCGCTGGGTCGAACAGCTTCGCATCAAACATGAAGCTGAAAAAGAGGAAATGGAATTGATTCTGGAAGCGAACCGGCGGTCTATTCCATATTCCAAGGAAATTAACTACCCCCGCAATTGGAAAGAAATCTCCAAGCGGCGTGAGCAACTGCTGCAGGAGCAGATGAGTCCGGCGGATGCAGCGGTCAATAAACTGCTGGATCAGGTGGTGAATTTGGCGGCATTGACTCCTGAAACGACCCTGGAGGAAGCGATTGGAATCCTGCAGAATTCCGTCCAGCCGTCGTTGTCGATTGCTGTGATGTGGAAAGATTTAAGTGAAAATGCCTTTATCGAAAGAGATGCACCCATTACCTTAAGTGGAGAAGGGCTCTTGGCGGTTCCCTTGCGGGTTGGCCTGGAACGCGTGCTTCAGGCGGTCAGTGCAGGCGGCATGGCCGAACTCGGATATGTGGTTGAATACGGAATAGTCACTATTGCTACGGTAGATTATCTGCCGGCAACGTTTACAAATATTGTGTATGATGTGGCTGAACTGCTGAACCCGCCTGCGGACTTCGATGAGTATAATGGTGGTGTCCAGGGCGTTGGCCAAAGCGATAATGTCATGGGGCAAAGTCAGGGAAATCAGGGTGGCCAGCAGGGTGGTCAGGGCGGCTCCAGTGGCGGTCAGAACCGCGGTAACCGTCGCAGCAGCGGCAGCAGCAGCCAGTATCTGGGAAGCTGGCGGTCGCGCGAAATGGCCGATCAGATGATTGATACGATTTTGCAGACTATCGATCCGGATAGCTGGTATGACAATGGCGGTGAGGCTCGTATTGAACAGTTTATGGGCAGCAAGCTGATTGTCTGGCAGACGCCTGAGAATCACGAAAAGATACGTAAATTCCTGGATGAGATGCGAAAACAGCTTGGTCAGCAGGTTGCAATTGAAGCGCGTTTCCTGCTGGTCGATGAACACTTCCTCCAGGATATCGGTCTGGATGTTCAAATCAACCGTTTAAAAGTCGGCGGACAGTGGGAAAGCGATGCCGGCCCCGGGAATTTGATGTTCACACAGAATTCCTACAACGCGACCGCTACTCAGCCGACAGCGGTTGGCGGTACACTAGGCGGTTCAACACCTTCGTTAACATCGGGATTTGCTTACGTGCTGGATGATTTGCAGGTCGATTTTATGCTGCGTGCAACTCAGATGCACACCAATTCACGGACGTTAACCGCTCCCAAGGCGATGGTGCTCAGCGGTGAATCGGCAACCCTCCAGGTAACAACGGTACGGCGGCTTCGTACGGATGCCACAATGGGGACCGAAACGATTACCCCTGCTGATGGCCAGCCGATTACGAATGCTTACATTGAAAATGAATATGAAGATTTCGACTCCGGTATACGTCTGTCGATTACACCGACCATCACTTCGGATATGAAATATGTGATTTTGCGTATCACGACCTTCACCCTGGACTTGACGGATAACAAGGTGGAGCAAACACTTGGCTTTAATCCCACCAGCGGTGAAGAGGTCAGGGTTGAGATTTCATATCCCACCGAACAGGTTTCCTCGATTCAGACCCGTGTATCCATCCCGGATCGCGGTACGGTATTCCTGGGCGGTTTGACCATGACGGCCCAAAACGAAAAAGAAGCCGGCGTGCCGGTTCTCAGCAAGATTCCGCTTGTTGGCCGGCTGTTCTCGAACCGCAGTGATGTATCCGATAAACGCATTCTGCTGATTCTGGTCAAGCCGACGATCGTGCTGAAGGATGAAGCGGAAGAAGATGCCGTAGCTGCAATGGGTAATTAACGCCCCTCTGCAATACCGCAGAATAAAGTAAAACAAAAAGGGACGCCGTTGAAAGCGTCCCTTTTTTTATGATTCCATGTTGAGTCTCAAACAGGTCATCTCAGGCAAACCGTGCCTTGAGTTGTTCATATCCCATCCAGGCGATCAGATTATCCAGCATAATCATGGCGGTATAATTTTCCGCCACCGGCCAGATGCGGCCGACAATCGTCGGATCGCGCCGTGTAATGGCCGCTAACTGGGTATTCTCAAGGGTGTATTTGTCAATGGTCCGCTGAGCCTTGTCGATAGTGGGGGTGGGTTTGACGGCTAATCGAACGACAATATCCTGTCCGCTGGAAAGTCCGCCGGTGATGCCGCCGGCGTTATTGGTCAAAAACTGAACGTGTCCATTCCGAACCTGCATGGCATCATTGGATTGAATTCCAGTCATGTCTTTAACGGCAAATCCTGCTCCGACTTCAACGCCTTTGACTGCGGCAATACCAAGCATCTGTCCCAATTGGCCGTCGAGCTTGTCAAACACAGGTTCCCCCAGGCCCGTCGGAACCCCGGTAACCACCACTTCGACAATCCCGCCGGAGGAATCACCACTGCGGGTGATTTTGTTGCAGGCCTGCAGCATAGCTTCGGCCGCTTCCGGGTCAGGACTGAGAATGACATGGTGGACACCGTATTGGGAAAGTACGTCATCGGCAGTCATAAGAGGGGTTTTTGCTCGAATATCGTCAATGGCCTGTTCAACCTGGGCAAAAATTTTCATTTTTTCCAGGAACCGCATGTCCATCGTAACCAGACCTTTGACGTAAATTTCCTGATAGAATGGATCCAGGTCTCGCCGCATCTGCTTGTAGCGTTCAGTGTAATCAAAGATTGCTTTATGATCCATATCCGGACAGCGAATGCCGGCGGCTTCACGGATATAGGAAAAGACGTTAATCCCGAATTTTTTGAGAATCTTTTTGGCGATATACCCCGCCGCGACGATGGTGGATGTGTATCGTCCGCTGAAAATACCCGCTCCAATGGCATCATCGCATGGGCCGTATTTGCAAAACGATGCCCATGACGCATGACCCGGCCGCGGGGTGCGGTTGGTGTCCTGATATTGCTTGATGTGAATGAAGTGTCGGTCCAGATTGGGAATCAAAATCGAAATCGGAGTTCCGTTGGTCAAATTCTTGTTGCCGGCATTTTCGATGGTATCGGCCGCGTTCAGCCCGGTATAAATCACCGGCAGGTCCGGCTCTTTACGCGGGCTGGACAACTCATCCGCCCCCGGCTTGCGTAATAACAGGTCCCCGTAAAGTTCCTGTTCGGTCAGGCTCATCGCCGGCGGCGTACCCTGAACCACGGCGGTCAGGCCTTCCTGATACGAGCCTCCCGCCACCGAAACCTGAAAAAACCGTCCTGTATGACAACCAATCATTGCTGGCCTCCAATCTATAGGGTTTCTATATAAAGAATCATACTTATACCAAAAAAGTCGTCCTTTGTGAAGTCCTGTTTTAGTTTACGCTTTTGAAATTCGTTCAAACAGGGCCTTGGCGGCTTCCTGCGGGCCGGTGGATTCATACCCATCAATTCCCAGGCGCGTCCGCATCTGTCCGACAAACAAGCCTTTTGAATAGGCCGTTTGGAACAAGCCATTGGCCAGTTTGTCATGAAGCTCTTTATACTGGGGAGGGCCGAAAATATTGGCGTAATAATTATGGACCAAACCCGAAGACGTCGTCGTGCCCTTGCTCATGCTGGCGCCATCCCGGAATATCTGGATCGCCTTTTGCGGGCAATCAAACCGCTCAAGAACAGGATGATCCTGGTCAACTTGCTCGTAATTATTGGCGTATAAGATGTAGTCCACCGCGTATCCGTGCAGCACCTCGTCCAGATTGGTCACTGGCAGGACCACACGGGCGTTGATTTTTTGAGGGCTCATAATGATAGCCCGGTCGATTTGCTCAAAGGCATACCCGGCCTGGAGGTCGTCAAGACGGACAAAGGCTCCGATTTCCGTTCCGTAGCCTCGGATGATGCCTTCGGCGGTGACTTCAAAGGACCCCATATCGTCGGCAATAATGCGAAGTTCACGGATGAATTCTTTGCCGATATGACGGAATGCTTCCAGCGACTCGGATTTGCCGGTCGCGGTATCGCCAATCAGAACGATATTGGCGGATTTTCCGTTTTTCAGAGTGATGCGTACCATGGCTCCATGATAGGGCATCCGGCCTTTTTTCATCATTGCGATATTGTGAAGCGTCAGTACCATCTTTTTGAGATAGCCGAAGTAGCCGTACTGAGGCTCACAGGGAATTGCCCCAACCAGCAGATGATGTTGATTATCTTCATAAAAGACGGTCGGCATCGTGCCGTATTGTTTCATGAATTCCGGATCGGTGCCGAATAAATAAACTGCATCGGGACCTTTGGCGATTTGTTCGTCGGTAGCCAGTTCAAACAGATTCGACAGGGCGCACCCCAAATCAATCATCCGCTGATGGAAATAAACAAAAATGACCATCGGTCCGACCTGGGCGGGATAGCAAATCCATTTTGTCGTGTCCAGAGACAATCCATCAATCGGATTCTTATCGACTTTCTTGAATTCGCCGGTACGTTTATTCATCGGCGGATCGATAATCATGGGCGGAGCGATCCAGACCTGGCGGATGAAGGGAATTTGATTGAGTTGTTGTGCATAGTTATCTGGTAAAGTTGTTGGACGGGGAACCGCGATAAGACCGATGTCGCAGCCGGCTGAAACCTGACGATAAATACGGGGATGGTCGCCGGTGATATTCTCGCAGATATCACGATACGTACCGCGGACAATATGAGTCAGGGTTTCTACGGTCACATTGAATGAACGATAAGGCCGACGTTCAAAGTTGCTTTTCCCGGATTCTGAATGCAGGACCATAAACCGGTCAAACGACCGCCAGAAATCGTAAAGTCCCTCGACAAACTCATGCAGGCGAAGGCGACTCGCTCTGTCCAGTAATGGCTTTAGCTCGGTTTGGTTTTCCGCCAAATCGGTCAGCGAGATATCGGCCAGTTGAATCAACAGGGCGATTATCTTGGCAGAACACTCACCGCCAAATAAACCTGAAAAAAGTGTCCATGTCGGAGAGTCCTGTTTTTCAAGCGTCTTGCAGTACAAATGAACGACCTTGGCGAATACTTCGCTGTGCAGCAGTTCCCCGGCGGTGGTACAAATGGAGCCGGGAGTATGAAGGATTATTTGACGGCCTTCAATCTCAAATCGTTTCTGGGGCATATTTATTCCTTAATCTTTCTTATATCAGTACGCGCAGTGATTGTGTACGGATAAGCTCCATAAATGGTTCATTATTTTACTTAGACAGGGTTATCTTAGCGCCGATACCGTTCATCAGCGGGACAAAGTCGGGGAATGTGACACCAGCGGCCTCAGCCGTATCGACGGTTGAGGGACCGTCGTCAAGGCATATCCCGGCGATGGCGCAGGCCATGACAATGCGATGGTCATCGTAGCCGTGAAGTTGGGCTGAATGCAGCTTTTTACCGCCGCGAATGACCATCCCGTCCGGTAATTCTTCAACATCCGCCCCTAATTTCGCCAACTCTTTGGCCATACAGGCGATACGATCAGTCTCCTTCTTGCGGGCCTGAGGGACATTGAGCAGACGAGTCGTTCCGGATGCAAACGCCGCCGTAACTGCCATGGCCGGCAGGGCGTCTGGCGTTCGGTTCATATCAATATCAATTCCTTTAAGTGAGGATTTTCGCACGACAACAGCCTCATGGCTGACAGTGATATCGGCTCCCATGTGTTTGAGATAATCGACCACCGCTTTGTCCGGCTGGCTGTCAGAGAAATCTAATCCGGTCAGGGTCAGTTCGTCGGCCAGTAAAGCCCCGGCACACAGAAAGAAGGTTGCACTGGAAAAATCGGCCGCAACGGGAAGGTCAAGAGAAGTGTATTTCTGACGTCCGGATATAGAAAAATAAGCCATTTCCTGGTGCTCATAGCGAATTCCCTGCTTATCAAGCCAATCCAGAGTCATTTTGGCATAATCGGGTTCGTACAGTAGAGGAACTTCGATGTCGGTATTGCCGTCCGCCAGCGGGCATGCCAATAAAAGACTGCTGAGGTATTGGCTGGTTGGACAATGAATGCTGACCTTGCCGCCGGAAAGCCGCCCTTTGACTCGTACCGGAGCGCAATCATTGTTTTTTACGGGCAAACAGCTTGCTCCAAGCTGAGTCAATGCTTTACATAAGGAACCAACTGGTCGGTTTTGTATCTGATAGTCCCCTGTAAAAATCACTTCCTTATCAGGAGCAGCAAGGCTTGCGGAACCGAGGGCGATAGCCAGTGTGGTGCCAGAGTTCCCGACATCAATCATCTTATTTTTAAAATCAAGCTTGCCGGAAGTGCCTTCAACAATCCATTTAATAGGATTCATTGTATCAATTACGGCTCCTAATGCACGATAGGTACTGACACAAGACAGGGTATCGTGGGAATAAAGCGGATTATGTATCAGGCTTCGTCCTTCAGCCAGGGATGCAATGGCAACAGCCCGAATGGTGTGGGACTTGGAGGCAGGTATTGCCACCGTTCCAGAAATCTGAGATTTAAGGGAAGATATATACACAAATCTTTCTATGTCAAATTTTAACCCGCTTTTCCATGCTTCAGACCGCAGGAGCCAATGGCCACCAGAGTAGCTGCTTTCTTGGGTCTGGCAAATAAAATCGTGAAGGGTATATCAAATTTTGCAAAAAAGTGAAGAAAAATCCAAAAAAAATCAAAAATTTCAGATTTTATTTGAAATGCCATTATCAAATCAGTTACTAATAGTGAGAAGTAAATAGTTATTGGTCATTTGGGGGTACAAGAATGATGTAAATAGAACGATACAAAAACGTCCTATAATATCGGATTTTTATAGGCTGTTGGGAGTTGTAACTCTATATTGTTCTTGACTTTTCGGAGAGTTTCTGCTAATTTCCGCTTAATCTCAATGGGGACTTTTTCCGATTCTAAGAGACAATCGATAATCCCTGACAGCGCCTTATGAAGGCAGGGACGTCTTGTGTTTTTTGGAATGTGATCGGAAAGGCGAATATGAGAATCAGGACTTATTTCCGTATGGAGGGTGTCATGAATCGTATGAGTGTGTGGTGTGTATTGCTGGCTTGCCTGATGATGGTATCCAGTGCCGTTGCTGTTAATTATGGTTCGTCCAAATTTACTGACGCAGCAACAATCCAGAGCGGCTTTGCCTCGGGGCAAAGTCAGGTCCGTGTGATCGTCGGCTTGTTTGAGCCGGAAACGGTCCGCAGTACGACTGACTGGAATTCCAAATCCTCGCTTGCAGTCCTGCAGGCGGCAATCAAAACCAGGCAGAACGCTGTCTTGTCCACGCTGTCGTCCAGCGAATTTACCATTCGCTACAAATACGACAATATCGCGGCTTTTTCAGGGTTTATTACCGAGGCCGGGTTGGATAAGCTGATTGCCAATAAGGATGTCCGCTATATTGAACCGGCGGTGAAGGTGGACTTCCAGATGAAGCAGGGTCTTGCGCTGATTAAAGCCTTGACCTATCGTACCCAGTACACGGGTAAAGGGGTGGCCATAGCGATCGTGGATAGCGGTGTGGACTATGATCATCCGGCTTTGGGCAATGGAGGGTTTCCCAACAGTAAAGTTATTGGCGGATATGATTTCGGCGGTATGGATAACGACCCGGCGCCGATTCTGCCGGGAACTGCTCAGGCACACGGTACCAGTGTTGCCGGTGTTGCAGCAGGCAGTTATATTGAAGCCGGGGATTATATTGGTGGTGCTGCACCGGATGCCAAGATTTATGCCCTTAAATTTTCAGATGACGTAACCGGCAATCCGACCAATGATGGCGGAGCGGCGTCGTGGGACTGGTGTGTTACACACAAATATGACGATCCGACCAACCCGATTCTTATTGTAAGCAATAGCTGGGGCAGCGGTCTGACGGTGAACGATGAAGCGACTGCAGATGCTTATCGTCCAATAGAAGCTCAGGCGGCCCAAAACTGCGTTGCCGCAGGGATGATTGTGGTCGTTGCCAGCGGTAATGGGTATGCGAAAGATGGAATTTCCATGCCGGCGGCCTGTTCCAATACCATTGCCGTGGGTGCCGTATCCGATGCGGCAGGTGTAGGTGAAGGGATTAATGCGGCCGGGATGGTGATGCCGTATTCCAATACCGGCGACCTTCTGGATGTGTTTGCGCCGGCTGATTGTACAACGACAACAGATATGGTGGGGGCCGATGGTTATGATGCCGGCAACTGGACGAGTTGTTTTAATGGTACATCCTGTGCGACTCCTTACACCGCTGGTGCTATCGCTGTTTTACAGCAGGCCAGCTATGAAAAAACAGGAAGCTATCTGACACAGAGTGAAGTGCTTCAGCTTTTCAAATTAACAGGAACTCCGACGACGGATGCCGAAGCTCCGGCGATTACCCGCCCGCTGGTCAACGTCGAGGCGGCCATTGAGAAAATCAGCGGCGGGGATATGGCGGCTCCGATGCCCGATCCGGCCGAATGGGATATTGTGCCCACGGCAACCGGCATGAAGCATATTGTGATGAAGGCAATGGATGCCACCGATAAGTCCGGCGTCGAATATTTCTTTGATTGTATTGAAAATGACGCCTTTGACAGTACAGCATGGCAGGACAGCCCGCTGTATCAGTGTACCAATATCCCCCAGGGTACAACCCTGAATTTCCGATGCAAAGCACGGGATAAATCCATCAATAAGAATGAAACAGAATGGTCCGTGTCGAGTTCTGCGATAACCTCTGTTGGGTCTGATAAGCTGCCTCCGGCCCCCAGTCCGTCCCGATGGAAGGCCAGACCCCGCAAAATCAGCACGACTTCGATTGCGATGGAAGCAGCAACGCATTATGATGAAAGCGGAGTGGAGTATAAATTTGAATGTATTAATACAACCGATCCGCAATATGCAGATAATCCGTCCGTATTGAGCAGCGGATGGCAAAGTGCTGCGGCATTTGTGAAAACCGGCCTCAGCAGTGCGGCGCCCGGTAATTATTATCATTATGCCGTTCTGGTTCGCGATAAATCCGCGGCCAAGAATCCCACCGCACAATCGGAAGAGGGTAAAGTCTTATTGGCGCCTCCGGCCCGTACGCTGGAAGTTCCATTCCCCTATGCGACCATCGGCCAGGCCGTTGCTGCCGCCAATAATGGGGATACGGTGGTGATTCATCCCGGTACATACCAATATGACAGCAATCGTAATCTGTTGCCGGGCATTGTGGTGCCCGATCCGGAGAATCCGGGAGAGACTAAACTCGTAGGTAAAAATATTACGATTCGAAGTAAAAATCCGGAAGACCCGACAGTCGTGGCGTCAACCGTCATTGATTGTCAGGCCACCGAGAATACCAGCAATGATAATAGTCCAAGACGCGCCTTCCAGTTTGTAGAAGGTCATGACGCAACGATGGTTGTTGACGGCTTAACCATTATCAATGCCATGGCGGTGAATAATCCGTTTGTGCCTCCTGTACCGACAGGGGTCTCTGGTGATGATGCTTTGGGTGGTGCGATTATTTGCGTCGATGGTGCCAGCCCGACGATCAATCATTGTGTGTTCAGAAATTGTGCTGCGATTGGTCAACATGCCAGCAATGGTGATAATGGGCAAACTCCGCCTGGCGGCGAAGTGGGGCAAGATGGTACAGATGGTGAAGACGGCGGTCATGGCGGTGAAGGACGCGGTGGTGCAATCTATGTTGACCCAAACTGTTCACCGACGATTAAGAATACTTTGTTTGAAAATTGCCGGGCCTGGGGCGGCAACGGCGGTGCTGGCGGCGGCGGTGGTGCCGGTGCGAGCGCGGCCGACATCGAAGCTGGCGGCAATGGCGGTAATAGCGGTGCCGGAGGCGATGCCGGATTTGGCGGAAATGCCTACGGTGGTGCCATTTTTGCCGATGGGAACAATACCATTACCCTGGAAAATGTGACGGTCAACCTCTGCTCGGTTCGAGTGGGTGTCGGCAGCTACGGCGGCACTGGTTCTAGCGGCGGTAACGGTAAAGGCGTCGAAGGTACCCCTGGCAACGGCGGTTTTGGCGGCTGGGGCGGCGATGGCAGCTCGGATGGTTTTTATGCGTATGGTGCGGCTGTGTATTATGGCCCCAATTCAACAATTACGGTCAAAGACTGTATATTCAGCGGCAATAGTGCGCTGCGATCGGCGATTCTTGATGCAACCAATTATCGCGGCGGCGACGGCGGCGATGGCGGTTCCGGTGATGGCGATGGAGCCGCCGGCGGCAATGGCGGACATGGCGGCCTGGGCGGCAACAGCGGTGACGGTATGATCATCGGTGATGGCGGCAATGGCGGCAACGGTGGTGGCAATGGTGCCGTCGGCGGCAATGGCGGCAACGGCGGAACGGGTGGTCAGCGCGGAACCCCGAATGGAAATCCAGGAAACAGTGTTGGACCATTCCGTTCGACAGGAACACTCGCAGGTGCCTGCTTCTATCAGTACGGCTGTACGATCACAGTGTCAAATACCATCATTCGGGATAATTTATCCTATTGGGATTATGCCGGGGGCGATTTCCTTGCCAGTGCGGAATTTGTCATAAACGAAACGGTTGAAGAGCCCAATGCGATTGAACATCTCGTAAACTTCCAGCACATTCCTGTGCTGGAAAAAGAAACCCCCTGTATTGCGGTTTATGAGAATTGCCAGTTTATTAAAAACACGGCCGGCTTTGACGGCGGCGGACTGTTCAGTGCGCCAAACTGTCAGGTTACCCTCAAAGGCTGTGACTTTATTGAAAATACGGCCGGCGTGGCAATTGAGAACTTAACGAGTGATTTTGACGGTGTAGGCGACGGCGGCGGTGTCCTCTGGGTGGGAGCTCAATCCCCGAGTTTATCGTCACAAACCCTGTTCTCGGGATGGTATATTATGGGGACCAGCCGGGATAATGCACGGGGGATTATAGGGGATTATACTGTCGATAATATATTTCATCTCTCGGCCCATACTACGGTTAAAGATCTGATTTGGGACGATCTCAAAGCGAACCGTTATGAGCTTAAAAAATTAGCGATTAAACAGTGGCAGCCCGCCCCGGAGAGTTACCCGGTAGAAGACGAGTTTGTTAACTGGTATCTGCCCGAATATGACTGGGATGAAACGCAGGGAGCCAATACCACGATTGGTTATCTGGATGCCGAGAACCTTGACTTCCAGGGCAATATTGCCACTACCAATTTTACCTATCATGTCAGTGCCGGTGGCGGTATATTTGCGTACAATATGGTTGCATCCGATCAAACCTGGGTTCGGTTTAAGGATGTCGATTTCTCCAGGAACTCCGCCGCTTATGGTGCGGGTGCGGCGATCGGCCGCCTGGTTTTCAGTTATGAAAACAGCCTGGTTTATGAGAATGAAGCCCAGAACGGCGGCGGTCTTTATTTCTATGACAGCGATATCCTACTGCAGAATGTGACGGCCTATAATAATATTGCCAGAGATGTCAGCCAGGTCGGTATCAGCGGTGACGGGGCTGCCATGTATGCCCTGAACAGCTCGTTCCTGATTCGTTCCTGCAGAATGACCGACAACACCAGCGATGGTTTTGGCGGCGGTCTGTTCATTGAAGGCTATGGGCTGCATCCTGACGATGATATGGATCAAATGGTTCGGAACTGTTTGATTAATGGAAACACATCCAGATTCGGCGGCGGCGGCATTTCCGCCAATTCGGCCTTTGTCAATATCTATAATTGTACCATTGCTGAAAATATCACCAGCGGCCTCTATGGTTATGGCGGTGGTATCGGCTGCTTCGATGCCGTAGTCTGGCTGACCAATGACATCATCTGGGATAACCTCGGGCCTTACGGTAGCCAGATTGCTCTTGGCGATCCGGCACAGGTTGGCAATCCTTATGTCACCTTAATTTCGTCGTATAGCGACTTAATGGGTGGACTCACCGAGGTCTATGAAGCCCCGGGTGATCCGTTGTGTCTGGATTTCGGCGGCAATTTCGGTGATAACCTCGAAGACGATGATCCGATGTTTGTTCGGGTGGTCGATGCGAATTCGCCCCTGGAAGTCACCTATTATCTGAGCCAGATCGAAGCAGGACAGTTGGTCAACAGCGCCTGCGTTGGTGCGGGTGATCCGGCGAGCTTAAGTCTTCTGGATATTGAGACCTTCGGCTTTTTCGGTACCACACGCAGCGATCATGTGCCCGATACAGCACCCATGGATCTCGGCTATCACCAGAATTCTTCACTGGCAGTGCGTGATTATACACTGACTGCGTCGGTCTATACTGCCGATAAGCACCCCTATGGTTCATTAAAGGCGGAATGGTATCCCGGCGGTTCGATGACCGTGTCCACCTCGCGGGATATGGAATGGATCAGGCAGGGAACCGTGGTGCGTCTGACGGCCACACCGGATACCAATTACCGTGTGAAACGGTGGATTGGAACGGATGACGACTCCCTGACCGGCAAAACAAATACGATTACCATGAGCGGCAATCGGGAAATCCAGGTTGAGTTCGAACTGGCTGTGGCACGCAATCGTCTGGTGCCCACCGATTACCCGACGATTAATGCGGCCCTGGCCGCAGCCCGGGATGGCGATGCCATTATCCTGGCGCCGCGACCCAATGTGCCTTATGTGATTACGACCGCAACCGGGGAAGGTCTGGATCTGATGAAAAAGAGTATTACCATTACCTCTGAAGATCCCAACGATCCGGCCATGGTTGCCAATACCATTATCGATTGTCAGGGCACGCGTTATGTCCCGCAGCGGGCATTCATGATCCGCCGCGGTGAAGGCCGCGATACCGTCATCCAGGGACTTACCATTCGTAATGCCTTCTGGATTGGCGCCCTGGGTGAAAGTGCTGCTATTCCGAATGACCCATTCCCGATTCCCGAAGCGCCTCCGCGTGCAAATAGCGGTGAAGATGCTACGGGAGATGGCTTTGGCGGCGCTATTTTGGTTGATAACGGCAGCTCGCCGATTATTCGCAATTGTGTATTCTACAATTGCCAGGTGGTTGGAGCCTGGGGTGGTGATGGCGCCAACGGCCGTATTGCCCCCGAAGACACCGATACGGATGGCCAGAGTGGCGGTCATGCCGGTACAGGTCAGGGCAATGGCTACGGTGGTGCGATTGCGATTGTGGATAGAAGTACCCCGTTGATTCAGAACTGTATCTTCACCGAAAACCGTGCCGTGGGTGGTTGCGGCGGCAATGGCGGTAACGGCAGTAATGCTGCCGGCAGCGGACGTGAAAGCTGGGGTGGCGATGGTGGTTATGGCATCGGCGATGGTATCGGCGGCGCTATCTACGCCGCAGAAAAATGCGATGCCGTCATTACCGGCTGTACGTTTGAAAACAACTATGCTCGTCAGGGATTCCCCGGTACCGGCGGCACCAAGGGGACCGGTCAGGAATATCCTGATCCATATAATCCTTCTGTTCCCGGCAACAATGGATTTACCTTATCGTTTGGTATGATTCGCGGCGGAGCTATTGTGCTCGGTCAGGGTGCTACGGCTTCGGTCGTCGATTGCTCGTTTGACGGCAACAAGGCTTTTGAAGCGGATTATCTGAATACGATTTATGTCATTGGTGATCAGCAGGTGACTCAGACTTCCGAAGAGTACCAGTTCCTGACTCGCGGTGGTGCAATCACCATCGATCCCAACAGTACTATTACGAACTTCAGCGGCCTGACGATCAGGAATAGCGGCGGGTGCGCGCTGGACATTGGTCAGGGAACAAAGATCCATGTCAGGGATTCTCTATTCGAGAATAACTATGACTGGGAAAGAACGTTCCTGGATTTCTATCTGGAACCGGAACGTGTCCTGCAGCTCTACGAACAGTATTATCCGGAAGTATTAACCGCCAGTGCCGGCGCTGTGTTCATTAATGAAAACTGTTCCGATGTCGTCTTTGAAAATTGTATCTTTAACAAGAATTTCTCAAAGAACTACGGCGGTGCGATTAATGCCAAGTCGGACTTTACGGCGTTCAATTGTACCTTTGGCGCCAATGAGGCTCAGTCCAACGGCGGTGCCATCGATATGTATTACTACATCCCCGACCCGAACACCCATACCCTGGCAATGACGTTGACTAAGTGTACCTTTGCCGACAACAAAGCCGGCAACTGGGGTGGTGCCGTTCATACCCAGAATTTTGAGGGAACGCTCAATCAGTGCTACTTCATCAACAACACGGCTTGGAGCGGCGGTGCGTTGCATCTGTCCGAAGGTGTTGTCCAAATGGGCAATTCGCTGTTCAGCGGTAACACTGCCAGCGGTCTGTCCTATTATCATAAGGCCGTCACAGGTGAAGGTTTTGGCGGTGCAATCGCCTGCCTGAATTCCAGTGCCACGATTGTGGATTCGGTCTTTGTGGAAAACCGGGCCGAAAGCGGCCAGGGCCAGGGTGGTGCAATTGCCTTTGTCAGCGGCAGTGCGGCACTTTCCCACCGCATGGATAACTGTCTGTTGGCCGACAACTATGCCAAGCTGACCGGCGGTGCGGTTGCCATGACCAACGGCGTCAATCCGTGGTTCTATAACTGCACCGTGGTCGGCAATACCACCGACGGCAAGGGCGGCGGTCTGTTTATCAGCAACAGCAGCCAGGCGAGGCTGACCAACAGCATCCTGAGTGCCAACAACAGCTTTGCAGTCTATGAACAGCCCGGCACGGCAAATGCCGTGGTCAAAAATTGCCTGTTCTACAGCAATCCGAGCGGCGATTATTTCGATGCTCAGACGGCTTCAGCCCTGACGGTTCCGCAGTTGAACGCGATTGCAGGCAATGCGGCCAATCTGTCGGCCAATCCGCTGTTCCAGGTGGGCGTGTTGGGTAATTACTATCTCAGCCCGTCCAGTCCGGCCGTGAATGCCGGCAGCGGAACAGCCCTAAGCTTCGGGTTAAATACCTATACCACGAACATCAGCATCAGTCCTGCAGTTCTGGATAGCGGCATTGTTGACCTTGGATATCACTATTACAATGCAGCCAATGCTGCTATTATGCCTCGCTTTACCCTGACAGCGTATGTCCAGGATAACCGGGGCGTGGTGACACCCTCCAGTCAGACCTATTATATGGGTCAGAAAGCAACCCTGACGGCTGACATCCAGTCGGACTATACGGTTACCGGCTGGAGCGGCGGTACGGTCAATGACACCTCCGACAAGACCACCAATTATGTGATAATGACCTCCGACAAGACAATAACCGTCCTGGTCCGCCAGAAGCAGACTTTCTATGTCGGCGGCAATAGTGCCTATACGGAAGTCCAGCAGGCCGTCGATGTTGCCCAGGATGGTGATACGATTATAGTCCTGCCGGGACGTTATAATCCGGGTGTAGGGACCACGGGTTCGTATGATTCATCGCTGTTAACGATAAGTCTCAATGGAAAGAAGCTCAAGATCTCCGGTTCCAATCCGAGCGATGAAGAAGTGGTTCGTGCGACGGTCTTTGAGAATTATGAATTCAATCTGGTCAATGCCCCGGAAGAAACCGTCATCGAAGGCATTACGCTTTACTCCGGCGAGATGTATATCTGGGGCGGAAATCCCACCATCCGTAACGTTGTCTTCGACAGTTGCAGATGGACCGGGGGAACAGACACGGTCAATCCCCAGAGGTGCCCCAATCCTATGGATGGCGGCAACGGCGGCAGCATTCTCGGTGGTGCGGTGACGGTTATTGAAGGCGCACCGAAGTTTATCTACTGCACCTTCGAAAACAATATGGCCCAGGGTGGTAACGGCCAGGATGGTATCGGCGGGTGTGCCGAACATCCCGTCGGTGGCGATGGTGGATGGCCGGGCCGCGGGTATGGCGGTGCCGTCTATGCCGGCTTCAGCAGCAATATCACATTTGATCATTGCACCTTTACCGACAATGAAGCCCTCGGTGGTGTAGGGGGTAATGGCGGTAATGGGATTCAGAATTCTCACGGCGGCCGCGGCGGCGGCTTGTCCTGGCCGACTTCCATCGAAACCAGCTACGACAGCTTTGACTGGTGGGATGGATGGGAACAAGGCGATAAGTACTATTTCTATTCCTCTTACTTCGGCACCTATGATTACGAGGTCTGGTCCAAATGGTTTGGATGGACCAAGTGGAAAAACTGGGAAGAGTTCCTGGCATCAGATGATTATGCTAATGCCATGACCACGACACCCAAGAAAGATGGATACGAAGAGTACTGGAAATACAGCGGTTACGGCGGCGCGGTGTATTGTGCCTATGACACGACCGCAAAGTTTGTGGGTTGTACGTTCACGGACAATGTGTCAGACAGCAGCCTGACGGGGATTGGCGGAACCCTTCTCCCGACGCCTGATCGCCAGGTCGACCTGCCCACAGCGGGTGGTGCGATCTTTGCTTCCTACGACTGCAAACTCCAATTCTCGGATTGCCAGTTCCGCGACAATGTCTCCAACCGGATCACCGTGGAATTGCCGCTGACGTTCAATGTCAGCTTTGGTGGTGCTGTCGCTTATGAAAATGGCTGTGAAGCCGATTTTGTCAATTGCGACTTCAATAATAATGAGGCGGCAATCGGCGGCGGTATCTATGCCTATGATTCACAGACTACGGTGACGGATTGTAATTCCTTTACAAATAACGCCTACGCAGGTGCGGGTATTCACGCAGAATATAACACCATCGAGATTACCAACACCAAGTTTGAGCGTAATGAAGCGGTTACTCCGCCCTCGAATGTGATTCCGGGCGAAAATGAAAACGATCCGCCGGTGATCGTGGAAACGCTGGCGGCGGCCGGGCAGGGTGCCGGTTTGTTTGTCGGAGGTGCCGACCTTAAGCTCAGTCATTCGGTCTTTACGACCAACCTGGCTGATATCTCCGGCGGTGGTCTCTATCTGACGGGTACGTCTCCTGCCAATTCGAGCATCTTCAACTGCTTGTTCGATAATAATGTCGGACGACGTGACGGCGGCGGTGCTTCGGTCAACTGGTATGCAGTATCCAGTTTTGCCAACTGTACCTTTGCTTATAACCAGGCTATGGGACGCGGCGGCGAGTATAGTGGTCTGGGTTCCGGTGGCGGTCTGTATTCTGCCTACGGCAGTATTGTCAATCTGATTGACAGTATCTTCTGGGGTAATAATGCCACCGAAGGCAGACAAATTATGGTTGGTACAGGCTTTATCGCCGATCCAAGACCTGCGACGTTGTCGATTTCCTACAGCGATGTCGAAGGTGGAAACAGCGTCTCTGCTGTTAAGGTTGCCAGCGGTTCCACACTGAACTGGCTTGTCAAAAATATCAATGCCAATCCGGGATTCCTTGAACATCCCGACGGAATGGGAAGCTTCTTCCTGACTCAGAGCGGTCCCTGCATCAGCACCGGTTCAGCTCCGGCAGGCGTAATTGGTTTGGAAAAATATACAACCAATATTCTTGGCGGGCTTGATAAGGGTATTGTGGATATGGGGTATCACTATCCACTCCAGCAGGGAACGTCCAATTGTATTATGACGGACCTGATCATGAATGGTCAGATTGGATTGGATGACCTGGCAATTCTGGTTCAGCACTGGCTGTTTGCCTGCAGTGATCTGAACACCTGGTGCAGCGGCTCTGACTTCAACTATGACTCTCAGGTCGATTTTGGTGATATGTCAATCCTGTCCCAATGCTGGCTGGAAGTGGATAACCAGGCTCCGACGGCTCCGGCATGGGCGTCTATCGACCCGATTCTTGCACCGTTCAATACCTACAATCAATTGGTATTGACAGGCCAGCCGACCAAAGATAACTGGTTCCCCGAGAGCCAGTTGCAGTATCGATTCCTCTGTATCGATCCTGTTGGCGGACCGGACAGCGGATGGTTAACCGATCCGGCTTATACGTTCGCTTCCGGCATGACCTTTGGAAATCCGTATGAATTCCAGTATCAGGTCCGCGACCCGATAGGTAATATATCGGCTGCGACGGTAACTCAGATCGGTACCCCGGGTGCGCAGTACTTCCCGCAGCCGAATCCGCTGAATCCGGTTGCTAATCCGATCATGCTGTGGGATACTCCGCCTGCGGCCATGGATCAGACCCGGATTATTATGACGGCACTGACCATTACCGATCCGCAGAATTTCAAACTTGAATATCAGTATGCCAGATACGTTGGAACGACTCCTGTTGGCGGTGCGGTCATCTTTACGGTGCAGAACCACAACAGCAGTACCAGCCAGCCGGCTAATACATTGTACTCGACAACACCCTGGATATTTACGGATACCGGCTTGACGGTAGACCAGCCGTATACCTATCAGGTCCGCTGTCGGTATAACAAGGGCCCGTGGACCGAATGGTCTGCGGCTGCCACTGCAACACCTCAGGCGGTAGATAATGAGCCTCCGCTGCCGAATCCGGCCGAGATGCTCAGTGTTACCAAGGTCAATGTCAACGGAATCTGGTATCATCTGGTTGTGGCCCAGGTAGCCACCGATGCCAGTGATGTTCAGTATCAGTTCGAATGCGTGGTTGGTCCTTCTCTCAGTGGCGAAAACGCGATGTGGAGAAATGTGGACAATGTGGCTCTGCTGAATAATAATCCCAACGGAACCGTTCAGACCCCGGACGTGATCTGGGTACGCGTGGATAGCCAGTTTGCCGGCTATCAGTACCGTGTCCATTACAGTGACCGTTCTCCGCTGCAGAACGTCGGTCTGTGGAGTACGCCGATGCAGGCCCAGTAACCTGGCGAACTAAGGTTTCAAAGGCCGCGGTAGAAATTACCGCGGCCTTTTTTTATATCTTATCTTTTTTCTGTTAACCCGCCTTTATGCCTGTCCGAAGATTGTTTTGTACAGAATAAGGTTTTAAAAGCGTCTTGGGGTAACAGGTATGTTTCGGAACATGGATTTTGAAAAAATGTGCTGCGATGTCGCCGCCATGAGCAAAAGGGAAGTCAAAACTCAGTTACTGCACTTTCCCGGCCGGCTCAAACTGGATTTTACCGAAGATTATCTGGATGAACAGACCGTCGAACGACTTCGCCACATTCTGCTGGCCGCTCTGATGGTTGACATGCGAAAACAGGCTTAAACACATCGGAATTGCGGCAGGAGGAAATAATAACACAATAAAAAAGGCTGATACTTTTCAGTACCAGCCTTGCTAAAGCGTTCTAATAGAATTTTGGAATATATAACTAATTATTATCATCCCGCTTTAGCTCTTTGAAACATATAGAGAGTAAATAGAAGAAAAAGAGCTATAATTCCAAACGTCATTATAAACAATTCATCGGTCGAAAAGCAATATTTTTCTTAAATATTTTTTAAATTTTTGATATTCAAGAATAAAAGATGCAATAAATCCCATATTTCTCCTTCATTTTACCACAATAAACTAACCCAAACAAGTCAGAAAACACTTGTCGTTTGGACAAAAAATCTCTACAATACAGATATTAAAATGGTTCTGTTTCTTGGACAAACCGGTCTTTAAGGAGTTTGAAGGACTTTTTGTAAAGGATTTGTATGCTGTCCCGACTTTATTCAGTGACTTTGGAAGGCATTGAGGGAATACTCTGTGAAGTCGAAGTCGATATTTCGCTGAATGGCCTCGAAAAACCGATGATTGTCGGCCTGCCCGATACCGCCGTCAAGGAAAGCATCGAACGGGTACGCAGCGCCATCACCAATTCGGGCTTCCGATATCCGGAAACTCTCGCCTTAATCAATCTTGCCCCCGCTGACGTCAAAAAAGCCGGCCCGGCCTTCGATCTGCCCATTGCCCTCGGCATCCTTGCCAGCGGCGACAAAATTACCAGTGACAAAATGGGCAACTATGTCGTTGCCGGAGAACTAGCCCTTGATGGTCGTGTCCGGCCCGTCAATGGTGTCCTCAGCATGGCCATGGCCGCAGCCAGACAAGGCTTCAAAGGCATCATTGTCCCCCTCGAAAACGCCTCAGAAGCCGCCGTAGTACAGGATATCGAAGTCTTCGGCGTTGGCTCACTTGCTCAGGCCGTCGCATTTTTAACCGACCAGCTTCCGATAGAACCGACGGTAATCGACATAGAAAGTCTGTTTCGTCGATCTTCGGCCTACGATATCGATTTTTCCGACGTCAAAGGTCAGGAATCCGTAAAGCGTGCCCTGACCATTGCCGCGGCTGGCGGCCACAACGTCATGATGATAGGCCCGCCCGGCTCCGGCAAAACCATGCTTGCCCAGCGAATGGCGACCATTATGCCGGATTTAACCCTGGCCGAGTCGCTGGAAACCACCCGCGTCTATTCCGCCGTAGGCCTGCTCGAAAAAGGCAAGGCACTGGTCGCCACCCGCCCCGTGCGGACTCCGCACCATACCGCATCCGGTCCATCGCTGGTTGGCGGTGGCACCCATCCCCGGCCGGGAGAACTGAGCTTGTCCCATCACGGCATCCTGTTTCTCGACGAATTCGCGGAATTCCCGCGAAATGTCCTTGAAATGATTCGCCAGCCGCTCGAAGAAGGAGCCGTCATGGTCAACCGGGCCAAAGGCACGATGCGTTTCCCTGCCCGATTTATCCTGATTGCTGCCATGAATCCCTGTCCGTGCGGGACAGAACTTGTAAATCTGAATTAGCACCTTTATCAAGATAAATCTGGATATCAATATCTTCCTCTGTTACCCTTATTTCTTTTACTATAGAACGAATTTTGGCTAACTTTCCTTCAAATTCTAGGTATTTCCAGTTAAGTCCAAACGAAGAAATTTCTTCAAACGAGGCTTTCATTGCTTCTTGTATAACACTTATATTGTCCTTTAATGAATTTAACTGCTGCTGTAACTCACGGTTTCTCTCAAGTTCATTTTTGATATTATCGTATCTTTCCTGGAAGTCTTTGTCGTCTATTAACCGCCGTTCTAAAGCATTTAAAAGATTGTCTCGTCTTGATAAAATCTCTTTTTCTGTTAGGGTGAGTTCTTTTAACTCCTCTTTAGCTTTTGATTTTTCCGGACTTGTTTCCTTTTCAAGAGTTTTCATCATTTTTTCTTTATCTTGCAGGAAAATATGATCTTTTGATAAATCAGTGAGAGTTTTAATAATAAAATTTTCAAGTCTGTCTGCAGGTATTGTTAAGCCCTTGCATTGTGGGGGGACCTTTATATGATTTGAACACTTATAATAGACATAGGATTTGTTTTTTTCGGTTTTGTTGCAGGTGTGTCCAATCATGGGGCCACCACATTTTCCGCATTTCAATATCCGGCTTAATAAATATTTATTTTCTGCATTGGATTTTTTCAAAGAAGTATTCGAAAGAATATGTTGGACTTTTTTGAAAGTGTCGTCGCTAATCAATCTTTCATGCAAGCCCTCAGCAAAAGTAAGGTCTATTTTGGCCGCTTTTTTTAATTTTCCAGTTTTTGTGTCGGTTTTCCGGGAACCATAAAGTAGTTTTCCTGTATAAGTTGGATTTCCAAGAATACGAGCGATACTTGTTGGAGACCAAAATTTATTTGAACGTGTTTTATAACCTAAATTATTAAGCTGTCTTGTCGTATCTCGGATGCTTTTTGTTTCGATATAGATATCAAAGATCTTTTTCAAAACATTTGCTTCATTGGAATCGATATAGAGCACCTTGGGTTGTGGAGCTAATTTATTTGCAATAAGAGATGCCTCTGTTTTGGCCTTACCAGTTTTACATAATTCCTCGATGATTCGTTGCTGAGAAGTATATCCATAAGGGATTACACCTCCATTCCATCTGCCATTAGATGCTCGGTGTCTCATAACTTCTGATACACGTTCAGCAGTCATTTCACGTTCGAGTTCCGCAATCGCACCAAGAAGATTCAGAGTAAATCGGCCCATGTAACCAGTGGTATCAATATTTTGAGTTACAGAGATAAATGAAACCTCGTATTCATGGAAAAGATAGATTAGATCAAGCAGGTCTTTTAAGGAACGGCTAATGCGATCAATTCTCGAAACAAGAACTACTTGTATTTTTCTATTTTTGACCAGATCGATTAATTCTTTAAGGGCAGGCCTATAATTATCTTTTTTAGCACTAAAACCTGCGTCTTTGCACAACTTAACTACCTTAAAACCATGATTCATGCAATATGAGCGAAGCATTGATTCTTGATGATTCAATGAATCTTTGTCGACCTGCTGAAGAGTCGAAACTCGAATATATAACGCAGCGTTCATTTTCATTCCTTGAAACAGTTCATATCTGTAACGAAAACATATTGTAACAAATAAAATAAAGAATACAAGCTTTTCTGGAAAATATTATAAGCATATTAAAAATCAAGAGATATGTATATTTGTTGATGAAAATATGTTTAAGATGGCTGACTTTAAAAAGACTAATTGCTGTTATTTTTTGCCGCGACTTTTCTTGTTTACCAACCCTTTCAAATAAGTTTCAATCCAAACAGTATATGCAAGGTCTCTTTGGGACTCATTTTGATATCTATGATACGATATTTTAACGTTCCAATTGAACTTTTTAAGGCGGTTATTTTTGAGTTTTTTCGACATGTTAATGACTTACATTTCTAACTGTATGTCCGGTGTAGGGAGCTTTCAATTTCCTGCTGAGTCAGTTTCTTATTCATCGTTATTAGCCTTTCTTAAAAGAGGATAAAAATCAGGTGGCCTTAGACATACCAACTAAAATCACTATAGATTTCCTGATTTATTCATTATCTTTAGAAAAGAATATAATCAGCGCAACAAGACTGCCTAAATCGATAATGGCCCAAAGATATTCTGAAAACCAGGCACTAAAAGCCGCATTCTGAGTCAGACAAAATACGGTATGAAACAAGCTCATGCCAAGAATCAGACAGATGAAAATGCTGAGCTTCAGGCGGTATCGAAGCCAATGGAAGATCAAGGCGCCTTCTATAGCATATAGTGTTGCCTGTACAACATGATTCAATTCCATATGTTTACTCCTTTCGTTTATATTGTTTCCGACGCGATCTGACCTGCGCAGGTCAAACCAACCAAAACCACTGATGCTGGAGCTGATTGTTGTCTGCAACGGCAGCAACCTCTTCCTCGGTGTATGGATTGATCGGGCTCCCAGCATTGGAAGAGTATTATTTTTTCCGGTCGTTATTTGTTTGGTTTTTCCTTTTCTTATCGATATTCGATGGCGGATCTTTTTTGAAAATGGTCCCAAACCAATCTTCTAATTTTTCGCTGCCGATCAGACGAATGAGTAGTAAGAATAGAATCGAGATGCCCAAGGCGGCATAAGGAATCTGAATTGGATGTGCTGCCTTTCCCAGAAGAAAGCTATTCATGCCAAGGGTTGCCAAGATAGAGACGCAGATCGAGAGCACTACACTCCATTTGGCATCATAATTGAGAGAGCCTTTTATTGTCCGATAGATCACAACCAGGAGGATGACAAAAATCAGTGTCAGAATGGGTGAATTCAATACGTGTTCCATTGTTCTATCCTTTCCAGATATATGTTGTTAATGCACATTACGGTTTCTTCGTTTGGATTACAGGATGACGGTAAGGAAAATTCGAAAGATCCACAGGCACAGGGACATTAAAATAAGCGAAGTCTTTTCCGGATAAGTCTTGCCCAGGAAGGAAAGGCAGATTTTTCGAAAATGTGCCAGGCATTCGGAAAGAATCGGGTCGCAGCAAGATATCAGGGGCTTGATAGTGTGGCTTTTCCAGTGATAACTGCTGAGTTTTAATAACATCATCAAGATCAAAATGTCGATGACCACAAAGAGCAGATGAATGATGCTGATTAACAGATGGTTTAGGATTCCCATAGTTTTCTTCTCCTTTCATATTTTTCCAGGGATTTTCCGGCAACACTAATGCCGGTGTTGTTCGGATTGATTTGGGCAGTTCCAGTTTTACTTCAGGCAGACTAGTAACAGCGGGGAAATGTCCATTGGCTAGACTGATGGCGATCCAGTCCTCCGGCCGTGGACAGCCGGAAAAAGAATGGCTTCGGATGGCTTTTTGAAAGATCGGCAATGCTTCCGGAAACTCCCGCTGGAGCTTCTTTTCCGCATACACAATCGTCTTGCCGGTACGGTGATAAAGGTCTTTTTGCTGAAAGATCCCTCCATCATGTGAAAAAGGGGAGTCTTGGTCCAGGATGAGAAACTCGACACACAGGATGGCCAGGGCAAACCGGTCGGCTATCGTGCAGAAGCTTTGTTTTGAGCACTCCGGTCTGATAAAGGGAGCAATGTAACCTTCGGAGCCAATTTTTGTTGTGTTTGGCATGGCCAGCCGGGGGTGATAGAGGCTGTCGAAATCGATGAGGGCGACTTCAAGAGTTGCCTTGTCCAAAAAAACGTTGCCAGCCGATAAATCCCGGTGACTGACCTGATGTTTTTCCATGGTTTTGATAATCTGTGCCAGGTTATTACACAATGCCAGACGCCCGTTTCGGCTGACTGTCACTTTTCGATTTCGCAACTGTTCATTGAGGCTATTCCAATCCTGACCTGCGGTTTTTGGCATTAAGATGGTCTTTTCCAGATAGGCTGCCAGTTCTGGAGAATAGAAGCATCCGGCAGCCTGTTTCAGGGAGGATTTCCCGAGCACCTGGCGTTGTGTTCCGCACTGGAACGGTTTATAGGACGGCAACAAGGATGCAATAGCTTCGATATAGGTTGAATCCGGGCAATTGTTGCCGTGAAAATGCTTCAGAATATACGGTTTGTTGTCGTCTGCTTTCAGGAAAAACACCTCCGCCTGACCGCATTGAATGCAAAGGGGGGTATTGGACACAAAAGGGCTTTTCTTCAAGCAAAGCCGCAAATTATTCAGCAGGGCCGGCTTTTTACTTTTTAACCATTTATTCATCAAGTCAGAGTGCATCGTTATTCCTCCCGGGATTTATCCAGATAAACGAAATGTCATCGTCACCACACGTCCGGTGGAGTTTATGGTGCAGATCGTTTAACAGGTGCAGTCGTGATGCCTTTTTAGATAACCCTGATCGGTTGGTTGTCAGCCAGTTCCACATGGCCCCCGGATCGGCAAATGCTCGATAGAAGCCGTCGCTGCAAAGCAAAAAATGCGTATCTATTGGAAATCGGTCTTCAAAATAGTTCCAGTTGCCGGTGCTGAAGTGATCGGGTAAAACGGCAGTCACATTCCCCTTGACATCGAAGTGGATATCCGAGCAAGCCATTTTGGGTTTAGCTAACCGTCTGATAAACCGAGAATAATACAGGCGGCCATACTCCCGGAAGCCGGGATCCTTGAAGCCATAAAACAGATACTTTGGAACCAAAAGGGATTCCTTGGGCGACAAACGCATTCCCGTTGTGATTTGGGCGTCTGGACTGTTATTCTTTGTACTGCAGATGGTCTGGCAAAGGAGCCATTTGTCGGGATTTTGAAGGTTGATTTGGGCCATAATCTGGGGAAAGGTATTCAGTGGTCCCTCGGATTTGACTAACAGCTCAGATCCCGGACAAAAAGTGATCGTGTTCAAAGGACAATCATCTCCCTGTGTTTGGTTTTCCGACAAATTGGTCATAAAAACTTCCCCTGCAGAAGAAAAAGCGAATATCCCTGAATCCCCGCAGGATACGAATTTAGTCTGGATACAAGAATCCTGAACCATAAAACTCATCGCGACGAGGGTGGTCTGGAAACTGGTTTTCAGGCCTTGTTTTGCCGCATCTCGTACCAGGCTGCGAATGGATTCAGGAATGGCGGGACTTACAGCTACATCGTCCAGGAGGGATTTATTTCGAAGGGCGTATAATAGTTGCGCGATCACTTTCAAGTTATCGACATTATTTAAAATCAGGGGGGCATAACCCGCGACGAGACTGGCTGCCAGGGCGGAATAGGGGGATGACGTGGTGCCGTCGCAGACACAGGCGGTATTGCTTTTCTTGTCAAAGACCGCCCGGTCCTGATTTTTGGTTTCGCCCCCCAACAAGGAGGGCGAAACCACGCGGATGATCTGGTTATTGTTCATAGAGTTTACCTTTCTGTTCGGTCGGCGCGTGAGCCGATGGAGCCGACGACCTGGATGACGTGTTTAAGCATTTCTTTGGTACGGACATCGAAAAACAGCCGGGCGTTTTGGCGAAGGGCGGGAAAGATGCCGTCGCTGACGAGATTTTGATAAATGGTTTCCGGCATCTCCGATGACATATTGTACAGCCGGATGTTGTCGTCGCTTGGGCCGGCCTCGTCTTCGGAGGTATATCCCGGAAAATCTTCCGGGCCACGGTAAGAAAGATTCGTTTCCGTGCCAATGAAGGCATTGACGACCAGGACATTGCCGTCGCTGGTGGACAACTGTTTGATCTTCTCCGCTACGGGGCCGGCATCCGTGTCGCTGAGGCCGTCGGTCAAATGGAAAAGCATCGGCGGAAACGACTCTTTGAAACGATCGTCATTGACAGCATTTTGCAGGATGGAATAAGCCTTTTCAAAAGCGGCCTTTGTATCGGTTCTTCCAAGGCTGCCAAGGCCAAATGAGTGATTGCTGTCTTTGTATTTCCTGACGGTGGTTTCAATATCCATGATGTCTTCTCCCCAGATATGAGGCTCACTGCCGTACAATACAAAGGTATTGTAATATCGTGGCTTAATCGTTGCCTGTTCGCCTTGCATGGCAGTGCTTCGTGTCAGCAGCTCCATCAGGATAATCCCATCAAAGCGTTCGATCCAGGTGGCAACGGCGTCGGTCGTTCCAGCAAGATGGTCCTGAGTGGAACCGCTGCCGTCAAGGACGCTGACGATAAGTCCGGGATTTGCGGTAGACACCTTTTTTTCGTACATGCTTTTTTCCTTTCAAAATTATTTTTTTATGTGTTTTGATACGATTACACAGGCTAATGCGATGGACAAGAACGCGATGGCGGTTTGTGCCCCTTCGGGGAAGTTCCGGATTCCGTCAAGACTTTCACAAAACCAGTCATAAACCGGCCCAAAGACACCGAGTGCTTCCCTCAGGTTAATCAGGATGATGATTCCGAGGATGGCAGCAAAAATTTTGGTTAAACTTAATTGTGGCATCGTGTTTTCCTTTCCCAGTTAAATGATTTTCCGTTTTCTAAACGACATGTATTTAAACTTGGCGAGTAATTCCGGCGGTAACGACGAAGTCTTGTTGAAGAAAGCCTTGACGGCCTTGGCGGTTTTTTCATCACGGCACAGCCAGATTATACTTGTATAGGCAGTCGCCTGCAGTTTTGATGCGTTGCTGGCCAGATTCGAAGTTGACAAGGTGACCTCAACGGCAGTCATATTGCCGGACGGATCGACGGCAGTGACATCAATGGTTGCACCCTTGGTGCCGATTGGAGTTTCAGTCTGAACTTTTAAATCGGAATTATGCTTTAGGATATGAGCTGCCATTTGGACATAAAAAGCATGTTCAATGCTGGTTGCTCGTGTATAAGGATTGACAATACCAAATCGGTCAAAGGCAGCTTGAGTTGGAATTAAATAAAGGCTTCTGCTTGCCAATGAGGAGATTAAACTGCCGTTCTGGATGGCCTCATTTTTGGCGGTGTCGTAACTGCGAACCGAGAAACCAATGCGTTTGACTCGATCACGGACCTTGTCAAAGGGATAGGCAATACAATCATAGATTAATCGATCCAAATCACTGCTTACAGCAGGTTTGGATACCGCTGTCTGGGGACTACTATGGGGTGTGCTGGCCGGCGATACATTCTGGACTGTGGGTGCAGGCTGCTGGGGAATTTCGGTCAGAGGATGCCAGGGAATTATGTTGATTTGTGCTGGCTGTGGATTTGGCGTGTTAAACTGGTTTAATTCCACGTTGGGTGTCCAACCATGTATGGGGTAAGGCCAGTCGGATCCAGATATAAAAGCAAGTGTCTGGCGTGTTTTAAATGCCGGGATTGAGAATACCTGGGCATCCGTTAGTGACATCATATTTTGAATAACGCGAAGGTGTTCGTTGCCGCTCATGTTGCCGACAACAAGAATATTTCGCGTCAGCGATAGCACAGAAGGATCAACCTGGGCCGGCAGTTGGGTGGCATAAATCAAACAAATTCCACTGGAACGAAGAACAGCCAGTAAATGCCCTAACGGGCTGGTTTTGGTGTGGCCGTCAAATGCGGTGCCGGTTGTTCCAATAAATCGAGTGGCATCATCGATAATCAGGATATGTTTGAGCTGATGCGTTTCGGAGGTGTTACGTGCCCGCTGATAAAGCCAATAGAGAAGATAAATGACAAAGAAGCGACATTGCATCTCATCGGTTAGGCTACGGGCATTGATAACGACATTATTGCTGAACAGCCAGTCCAGAGAAATTCCTTTTCGGCAGGAAAAAAGATTCTGTTTGCCTAAAATGAGTGCCAGGGCGGTGACCGCAGCATCGTGATAGCCGGCCCTTCGGGGGCTGGACACCTTGATGCTCTTTAAGGCAAGATAAATATCCTGCAGGCACAAGCCAGGGTCTGTTCCAGTCTGATTGATATAGTGCTGACGCTGAGCCAAGGTGATATCCAGGGCCTCATAGAGTAATTCGAGGGCATAAATTAAGCCGGCAGTGTTGGATAAAATCGGCATCGCTTCATAAGCGAAAGGATTGATGTTGACATTTACCGACGGCATCTTGTCAAAAGAGAGATTAGACAAGTCCAGTTGGACAAAACCGGCCAGATTGCAAAGGTCGCCTTTGGGATTAATATAAGTTGTTGTGACATCGGGAGCAACATGTCTCAGCTCTTGACACAGATGGATAATTTGCCGGGATTTTCCGCCACCCTGGGGACCGAATACGCCAAGACCGGTGACGAGCTTGTTTGGGTCAATATAAATAGGGATATGGTCCATCTGGTTTAATAAGTGCAATTTTCCAGAGCGGCTTAAAGCCAAAGGACAGTAGGGCCGGAAAGCATCGGTGGTTCGCATTTCGTGCGTGTTATTGGTTTGAAGGATCAAACTGAGCCGGCTGAGGGCTAGATCAAAGATGTGTTCATTCCAGGTCTTGTATGCCTGCTGCAATAGGCTTTGCACAGTTGGCTGATGAATTAACGCCTTATCCCTCAACTCTTTCTCAAGGGACTCGAGTTTTCTTCGATTGAGTTCGTATTGGCACTGGAGCGGTCTCATTGTTGATCCTCAGTTTTAGCAAACGGCGCTAACAGGAAATTTAAAATTTGTCTTTTGCGTTTCTGGGACTCCAGCTTTTGCAGACAGTTGGCACAGACGTTTTGTATTGTCTCTTCGATTTGAACCGGACGGCAGTGGGCGGCACAAATGTTCCTGTGGCAGAGATCGCATTTTGCAGCGGATGCTTTGTCGTACATCGACGCAAGCTGTGCCTGCTGGAGGGGGATTCGTCCGGCTTGAAATTCGGCCAGTGCGATGACCTCGCAAATGGGGCAAATGCCGGCAATGTCTTCGATCCTGGACACAATTTTGTTGCTGCCAATTCGATAGGACTGGCCTTTGGAAAGGTCCCTGGCCCGCCCATTTTTATCAATCTGAACGATTTTTTGAGTACCAAACTGGACCAAGGTTCCGGACAGATCGTGGATATCCGCCTCCATTTCGCAATGTTCCGTGTCGGCTCCCAGGCTGGAGAAAAAGTCATTCGGATTTTGATCCGGTTGCGGGATATAAGGCTGATCCGGCTGATGAATCTTTTTCAAGGAAAACCGCTCCAGGGCAGCTCGGATCCGAGAAGCAATGCCGCCGGGATTTGGATTGTTATTATTTGGGTCCATATTGATTATTCTTAATTTATTCTGTGAAATATTTGTTGCTTACAGTGTTGGGTATGCCATACGGATCAAGATCAGGCTGTAAGGCATTTAAATAGCGAATAACTCAAACCAATGATTAATCCCAAGCGCCATACCTGATAACGCCGCGTGTACAAAGCCTTCATTAATCATCTGTCGCGCCATAGTCGGTCTCCTTTTTAATGTTCTGTATCCATTCTTTAAAAACCATAAAATCACTAATTTAATTCCAGCCAACTTCCGCATTTATCGCACCGGTGAATGTCCTGTTGACTGAATTCGCCGGCAAGTCGACTGAGCGTTCTTCGCTGTCGAAAGGTCAGATTCTGATGATGGGTGGCCACTCGAGAAATCGAGTTGAAAAGATCGTATTGAGTATTGGTTGGTCCAAGTTCATCCTCTGCGATAGCTTTGCGGATTGCCGATAACATATGATTATTTAAAGAAAGCCTTGTTCGGTGCTGTTCTAAAAAGTCCAGAGAGGTTCTTTCCTTTTCAGTTAAAGCTTTGATAGCTGCCAGTTTCTCGTCAATCTGTTTCCATGCTTGGGCGAGGCGGTCTTGGATCTGCTGAAACATGTCCGCTTCATCAAACCGCTCGTTAGGTAAGCGTCGTACACGCAATGGTTTATTATCCTTGCAAATATGGGTAGTAGCTCCATTGGTGCAGATAAGTCTTCGTAAATAGCAACTGATTTGGGTTCCACTATTCCCAGAAATATGATGTACGATATCAATACCTCCATTTATCACGTCACCTGGCCGAGGCTCAGTGAGGTGTTCTGGCGAAAAACAACTGATATGCAGGCTGTTTGTCCCAATGTAAGAACTTCCAACCATTACTTTCTGGGCAGATAAGCTTTGCGGCAAGGAGGAATTAATGACTTCCATTAGTTTAACCGGGTTGATTCGGGATAATTTCGGATCATCAAAGCCGATAATTTGGTGATATTGATTTAAATTGATACGAATATGGCTCGGTATTTGGTTGTCGTTCAATCGTACTTTGAGGCGGCGGTTAAAAAGGATACAACGAAGGTCGGATTCAAGCGATCTAAAAAACGGCTTTGGTATTTCAGTTAGGCCGGCAAACTGGTCGAGTCCTTCCAGTGTAAAGGGAAATTCGTTCTTGCTGGTGCTTAGGAGCCCGTTTTCTGTGAGTGCTAATTTCTCAGCAGGTATTACATAACTGACGAAGTCACCATATTGCTCTCTTATTTTCTCAGTAATTAGGCTTAAGCTTTCCATGTTATTAACCTTTCTGAAATTGATTGGCCATTTCAATCGTTGTCTTCTGTATCTTGGAGGTAATGCCGCGATTGGACGTGGTTTGACGTGTACGAATTATTTCTTTTATAATAATTTTCCATATTCTTTTTAGCCCGTCTGAGCCGATCACCGACTGTACTTCGTTTGATATTTAGCCTTTTGGCTATATCCTCCTGCTTTAGACTGTATTCGAATCGAAGACAGACAGCCTCCCACTGTTCGAGCGTAAAAATATCTGGTGGGCAGTTTTTATAGAGCGAAAATACATCGTCTATTCTTGTTTTTTTGATGGATCTCAGGGTGCTTTCGTCAAGCTTTACGGGGAAATTGGTATTATCGTCACCGGTATTTTTTGTCTGGTTTTTGTCGAGTGCTTCGAAAATTTCAATCCTAGAGCCGACGGTTTTTTCCCGGTATCCAGCTCCGGCATATCTTCCCGGAAGTAGGGGTTCAAGAAGAAGACATGTGATGTCTGCTTTGGTTTTATTGAATTCAATACACTCAACTTTTATCGGGCATGTCCCGCATGACATAGATTTAAAAGTACAGAGCCTAAGATATGCCTCCTGCAGGGCAGGGAATGCCTTAAGAAACCAAGCTATCAGCTCGGCATTAGAGCAATTTGCCGTATCCAGCTGTGCATGTTCGTCGGTCATGCTAAATTTTTGCTTCCAATAAGGATTATTTCATATCTTTAATTTGTAAAATTGACTTTCATTCGTTGCGATGTTAAGATTTATGGTAAAAGCAAACTTTTGGAAGAGCGTCTGATAGGCGTCTGCTGGTAAAAAGAGGGCTGGAGTGCGTTTATGAAAAAAAAAAGAGAAAGAAGTAATGCTGTACCGGTCAATAGGAATGTGTTACGGGC
>JBDKVE010000153.1:0-18705 GCA_039679345.1 Anaerohalosphaeraceae bacterium | reverse complement strand
GGAGGGGCGTGGGGGGGTAATGGATGGTATCAAGTCTTGTCTACCGATTACAACAATGTGATTGCGCATGGAGAGAATTATGAACGACCAGCCTCCATGGAGTATATGCGTTCCGGTGAGGATTTTGAATTTCAGGAAGACTGCGGCCTCCGCGTACACGGCAGCGCCTGGATGCGGCCGCGTTACACGCCGCCGCCGCAGACAGGAACATGGTGGGACACCAATAAATTCAGCTTCCGCCTGTATTTCCGGAGTTTGTACGGGGATACGGCATTCAATCATGCGGTTCTGGATCAGTTCCCGGAAGTGGACAAGATTGATACGCTGGTGCTGCGTGCCGGCCATAACGACCAGAGCAATCCGTTTGTTCGGGATGAAATGATCCGTCGACTGCAGAATGATATGGGGCAGTACGGCAGCCGCGGGACGTTTGTGAATTTGTTCATCAATGGCGACTACAAAGGGTATTACAATCTGTGTGAACGCATCGATGAAGATTTTTGTCAGCAGTGGTTTGACAGCGATCAGAAATGGGATGTTGTAGGATGGGTGGTTCCGGGGAACACCCCCAGCTATCTGGAAGCCCGCGACGGCGATATGACGGCATTCAATGCGTTTATCAATTACGCCGTGAATAACAATCTGGCCAATCCTGTCAATTATGCCGAAGTGGTGCGGCAACTGGATCTGGAAGCGTTTATTGATTACAATATCGTGCAGACCTGGGGGGGCAACTGGGACTGGCCGCATAATAACTGGAGTGCGACTGCAGAGCGCTCAACCAATCGGAAATGGCGATTCTTTGTATGGGACGCCGAAGGATGCATGGATGGCAATACATCCTCTGACCGGTTTGGTGAATTGCTGAATAGCGGGGGAAGCCCGTTGTCCAAATTATTCCGGGCGTTATGGGCCAACGAGGATTTCAAACTATTATTCGGAGATCGGCTGCAGAAGCATTTCCTGGAAGCGGATGGTGCGATGTCCAAAGCCAGTCTTGCTGCTGTTTTCTGGCAGTTGGCCGATGAGGTCAAAGGCGTGATTCCGAATATCAACCGATTTATTCCGGATACCTACATTCCCAGCCGGGAAGACATCTTTTTCAATCAATGCCGTTCACGGTCGCTGTTTACGTTTGCCGGGCCGCGGTTTTTGATCAACGGGCAGGATACCCGGCAGGACCATGTCGTGGAAAACACGCTGATGAGCATGCAGAATGCCACCGGGCAAAGCGGGGATATTTATTATACGCTTGACGGTTCGGATCCGCGGCTGTCGCTGGGGGAGCGGACGGCAACCAATGTTGTTCTGGTGCCTGAAAATGCGGCGAAAAAAGTATTGGTACCCACCGGCAATATCGGTTCCAACTGGCGGTCACAGGTGAATTACAGTGACAGCAACTGGACGGATGGTACGCCTGCGGATACGACCAAGACCGGCGGGGTGGGTTATGAAATCAATACGGGCGAAGGTACCAGCGGCGTGCCGTATATCAGTTATGATGTGAAAAGTAAAATGTATAACGGCAACACCTCGGTCTATATTCGCATTCCATTTACCGTAAATGCCCAGCAGCTTGCGACATGGAACTATATGACGCTGAAAATGCGATATGACGATGGATTTATTGCGTATATCAATGGGACTGAAGTCTATCGGACGGGCATTAGCGCGACGCCCTCCTGGAGTTCAGGCTCATCACTCAGCCATGAGAACAGCTCCGTTGAGTCTTTTTCTCTGAATAATTATCTGAGTGCTTTGAAAGACGGGACCAATCTGCTGGCGATTCAGGGCTTGAATTATGGTTCAGGCAGTACGGATTTCCTGGTTTCTGCGATTCTGGAGGCGGGAACGACGGTCAATTCACAGGGGGTTTCGCCGAAAGCCGTGAAATATACAGCGCCGATAGCCCTGAACCGGAGTGTTCGTGTCAATGCCAGAACACTCAGTGGCAGCACGTGGAGCGCATTGCGAGAAGCCGTGATTGGTGTTGGTTCGGTCAACGACAGCCTGCGAATTTCGGAAGTGATGTATAATCCCGGCGGCGATCCCAATGAAGAGTTCATCGAGCTGGTCAACACAGGAACGGCCGCGATTAATTTGAACCAGGTTGCCTTTACCAAGGGGATTGACTTTACATTCGGTGATACGGTTTTGAATCCGAGCCAGCGGCTGATTCTGGTTGGCAATCAGCCCGTTTTTGAAGCCCGCTATGGAACGGGTCTGCCGGTTTACGGTCCCTATATCGGTGCGCTGGACAGCGCCGGAGAGAAACTCCGGCTTTGCGATATCGCGGGTCAGACCATTCAGGAACTTGAATATAACAATACCTGGTACGAGATTACCGATGGCGATGGATTTTCGCTGACAGCGGTTGATCCGGCGTATGATAAGACGGCGGTATCCAATGCGAATCTGGCAGCCCGATGGGCTTTTAATGAAACTTCCGGCACGACGGCGTTGGACTCTGCCGGGTCCTATCCGGGAACGATTTATAATATGGCTGATACGACGCGACAGCTTGGACGTGAATCCAGGGCTCTGGCTTTCGACGGCGTGGATGATTATGTAGCCGTAGCCGGGTATCAGGGAATTGGCGGCGGGGCTTCGCGTACCTGTTCGGCCTGGATTCGACTGCTGCCGACTGAGACCAATCAGACTATTATGTCCTGGGGAGTCGGGCAGGCGGGCCAGAAATGGATATTCCGCGTGCAGGCCCCGGGCAAATTGGCGGTCAGTGTGTATGGCTATATTCTCGGCAGCACGATTGTAGCGGATGGGAAATGGCATCATGTGGCTGCCGTGCTTGAGGATGATGGGTCTGCGAATCTGGAAGATGTCCGGCTGTATGTAGATGGTGTGCTGGAAACCAATACAACCCTTAGCAACTCCCAGAGTATTGATACTGCGACATCTCAGAATGTGTATCTGGGAGTTCTTTCAGATAACGGATTGCTGAATTATTTCAAGGGTGTTCTGGATGATATGCGAGTCTATGGCAGAGCCTTGAATTCGGATGAGATTGCACTTCTGGCAGGCGTTATCCCCTGGAGTAATGAAGCGTTATGGCGGCCGAGTGCAATACGCGGTGGAACGCCCGGACGGGATGAAACCGCGCAGGAACAGCTTCCATTGCCCGGCGCGGTGATGATCAATGAATTGCTGTCGCATTCTCATTCGGCACTGCCGGACTGGATTGAACTCTATAATACGACCAGCCAGAGCATTAATATCGGCGGCTGGTTTATTTCCGACGATTTCAGCTCCGACGACAATCGGATGAAGTATCGAATTCCTGCGGGTGTGATTTTAACGCCGGAAAATCCCTATTATGTGATTGGTGAGAATCAGTTTAATAATACCTCCGATTCCGGCTGTCGTATTCCGTTTGCTCTGAGTGAAGGCGGTGAGACGGTCTATCTGCAATCGGCAGCAGGCGATGCGTTGACCGGCTATTTTACCAGGCGGGAATTCGGGGCCGCGGAGTCCGGGGTTGCGTTTGGGCAGTTCGTAAAAAGCCTGGGCGGCACGGATTTTGTTGCGATGAGTCTGAATACGCCCAATGCGGCCAATGCCTATCCCAAAGTGGGGCCGATTATTATCACGGAGATTATGTATAATCCCGGCTCCAATGCCGGGGATCAGGATTGTGAATATCTTGAGCTGATGAATGTCAGCAATGCGGATGTTCGAACGGCCAGTCTGGTGAGCACGTATACCGCGCCGGAGTCTTCATTTGAAGAATGGGTCGCATGGAAAGTGACAGATGGCATAGAGTATGAGTTCCCGAACAACCTGGTGATTCAGCCGGGGCAGCGAATCCTGCTGGTCAATAACATCGCGGCATTCAATGCCCGCTATACAGGCGTTCCGGCGGGAACGGTGATTTTGGAATGGCAAACCGGCAGGCTGGCTAATGAAGGCGAGTCCGTGCAGATTTCAATGCCGGGCGACAAGGAATTCGAGGAAGACAGATACTATATCCGTCATGACCGGGTCAGTTATAACAATAAGGGCAACTGGCCGGTGGAAGCGGATGGTATGGGTAAGAGTCTCACGCATAGTCGTCCGACGGAAACCGGAAACAATTATACGGATGATTCGACGCACTGGACAGCCGCGGATCCGACGCCGGGCTGGTGATATAAACTGAACTACTCCAGAACAGACAGTTGTCAGGCAACAAGCATCGGTTCGGCAACCTGTTTGCGGCGTTGGGCTCCGAACAAGGCCTCGACCAGGGCCAGTGCGAAATCTATGGCTGTTCCCGGCCCCTGACTGGTGATGCAATTCCGGTCCACGACAACACGTTTTGCCGCGGCAGAAGCATCGGGTAATTGATTTTCCATCGAAGGATAGCAGGTCGCTTTCCGGCCCTGTAATAATCCGTGATGAGCCAGAACGACTGCCGGCGATGCACAAATGGCGCCATAGAGTCTGTCGGCCTGAACCTGCTGTTTGAGCAGTTCCGTGAGCGGGGCACTGTCTCGCAGATGCTCAGCGCCGGGCATTCCGCCGGGCAGAAAGATGCCGTCAAAAACCATCCGGGTGCAATCCGTAATCATGGCATCGGCAACCAGTTTGGTTTTGCGTGAGGCCGTAACCTGCAGCCCGGAGGCAACGGATGCTACAGTAACCTGAGCACCCGCTCGTCGAAGCACATCAATCATCGTGACCGATTCCAGTTCTTCAATCCCGTCGGCTATAGGTATCAGTACATTTTTTGCCATACATCAGACTCCTTTCCTATCGCTTGTTTGGGCATTGACTCAACTCATGTCAACGGAGTCGTTATCTTTGAGTTCGGTTGCTTGATATAAATAACGGACCTCAGACATGGTCAGCGGCCGGTAACCTCCCGGCGGCAGGCTTTTCATCTGGATATTTCCGACATGGGTTCTTTTGAGAGTTTTAACTTTGAAGCCCACTTTGGCCAGCATCCGGCTGATTTGCCGGTTCAGGCTCTGGCTTATCGTGATTTCGAGTATGGTTTCGAGGTTGTTTCGCTTCAAAATCTTCACACTGGTTTTGCTGGTCCGACCTTCGGACAGCCAGACGCCTTTTTTCAGTTTCTCGATGGGCTCGCCTTCCATCCGCCCCTTGATGGTGACTTGATAAGTCTTGGGCAATTCGTATTTTGGATGGGTCAGGCGGTTGGCGAGAATGGAATCATTGGTCAGGAGGATGGCTCCGGTCGTGTCGTTATCCAAACGTCCCACGCAGAAAATACGCTCCTGACAATCGACATAATCAATCGCCTTTCTTCTTCCCTGGGGATCGAAGTTGGTGCAGATAACATTTTTGGGTTTATTCAGGAGGAAATAGACCTTTTGAGCCTTCTGAAGGCGTCGTCCGTTGACGCGAATGTCGTCAATGTCCGGATTGACAAACGCAGGCAGGGTGTCGATGGTATGCCCGTTGACGGATACCGCCCCTTCGAGGATCATTTCTTCACATCGCCGGCGGGAATCAATTCCGGATTCAGCGAGTACTTTTTGCAGCCGAATCATGCCTGGCGGCGGAGGCGTTTGTTTTTTTTGTGTACGTTTCATAACTTCATTTCTTAAAATAGGTTACAATCCACATTAATAACGTCAAGGCGGCCGAGAGTACAAGACAGCTTGTAATCGGGACAAAGATTCGCCAGTTTTTTCCTGTCATATCGATATCGCCGGGCAGACGAAACAAACCCAATTTGCCCAGCACGATAATCATCAGACCTGAGCCGCAGAGAATCAGGCCTGCGACGAGGAGCCATTTTCCAATTTGTTCTGGGAAATTCATGTCTGCAATAGCGTAAAAGTTAAAGTCGGGTATCGCGAACTGAAAATCAATACCAGTTACTTTGCCGATGATTTCTGAACCTGTTATTATATCCCGACCGAACGAAACGGCAATCTTTTTTGCTATTTTCGGCAAATGTAAATGTTTTTCAGGTTTTTGTGGGAATTTTAGGTTTTTTGTGTTTGCAGGGAGGCTTTACGAGGTGTTTTTTCTTGACGAAAGGGGATTTGTTCTGGATACTAACTGCTCTTGTGACTGTTATGATGCATAACATGGAATTATTGATATTTCAAGGAGTTAGCTTATGGCTCAAGCCAGAACCCAGAGCAATGCAATGCTCTATGCTCTCATTACATTCGTAGCCCTGTTTGTTGTCGGGGTGGTTTGTGCGGTTATCTTTTATGTCAAGAGCGAGGAATACCGTACCCAACTGGATACCAGCAAATCGGATTTGCAGAAGATTGCCAACCGGACCGAGCAGGGGGCTTTGGGCAAGATTGTGGGCAAAGTCGACGAGGGGAAATCCTACCTGGGCACCATGGGCGATCACTATAACAAGTTGTATTCTATTATTACAGGTGTTGCTCCCGCCGAGGATTTATCCGCAGATGCCAAGCTGAATGATATTACCATGCAGATTAACAAACTGACGGAGATGCTGGGCCAGTCGGCCAGTCCTGCGGTCGGGCCGGAGGGGATTGCTCTGATTAAACTGGCCTCGGATTTGAAGACCCGGGCGGATGATCTGCAGACCAAGATGGATAACCTGACGGCTCAATATCAGCAGCTTCAGGACCAGTATAATGCAGACAAGCAGGAAGCGGCCTTCAAGGAACAGCAGCTTGTTGCCCAGGTGGAAAGCTATCAGAAGAATGCCAATGATATTCAAGCCAAATATGATCAACTGCAAAAACAGATGTCGGGTTCATTTGAAGAGCAGATTCAGGCAGTCAATAAAAGGCTGGAAGAGGAACAGAACAAGCTCAAGCAGAAGCAGATGGAGCTGACTGACACAGAGACAAAACTGGCCAAGACGGATAAGTCTCTGAAAGACGCACTTGCCCGTCTGGAGGCGATTCGTCCGCGGCCGGACAAAGAAGTGGCTGCCTATCAGCCGGACGCCGGGATTCTGCGGGTGGATTTGCAGAACAGCCTGGTGTATCTGGATGCCGGAACGGATGATCATGTCTATCGCGGCTTGACGTTTGCGGTATTTGATCGCAATGCTCCGATTCCGGAAACCGGCGAAGGCAAGGCGGAAATCGAAGTTTTCCAGGTTGAGCCGAAGGTTTCGGTGGCTCGGATTGTCCGGGGTAATAAGAAGAACCCGATTGTCAAGGAAGACCTTGTGGCCAATCTGATCTGGGATTCCAGGAGCAGTAACAAGTTTGTGGTGCTGGGTGATTTTGATTTTAATGATGACGGCAAGGTCGATGCCGACGGCAACCAGCGGATTCGCGAGATGATTGAACGGTGGGGTGGGGTTGTCGATGATGAGATAACGATTGATACGGACTTTGTGATTGTGGGGCAGGTGCCGGCACCGTTGCCGCAGCCGGAACAAGCCGAAGCGGATATTGATCCGAGCCTGATGGAAAAATACCAGGCCTCTTTGAATACCGTGAAAACCTATAATGTCAAATTGGAGCGGGCCAAGGAATTATCCGCTCCGGTGTTCAACCAGAAGCGTTTCTTCTATCTGATTGGGTACGATGCCCTGCTCAATACCATGCTGGGTAAATAAGCGGCAGTGAAGCCCATATAAGCCAAGATATGAATCAGGCCCGGATGTCCTCCGGGCCTTTTTTGTTGGGGTTTGAGGAGTTCGTATAGGGAATTCCAGTCCGTCAGGCACGTACACACCTTTTATTCTTGACATTGCAGGGCGTAATATGCTATAATTGGAAGGAGTTTGCAGCGTAAACGTTCTGTTTACTTTGGTTACAGGAGAGGGTATGAAAAAGGCTGAAGTTGCATTCGTTGTTATATCGGCATTATTGTGTTTATTCTCGTTTCCGTTGTCTGCGGGTACCTATGGGGGTGGGGATGGTCTTTCCGAAGCAACGGCGTATCGGATCAGTTCTGTCGCTGATTTGCAGGAATTGACGGCGACACCCGCGGATTGGGTGGGCACGTATTTTGTGCTGACAACAGATTTGGATTTGTCGGGGATGACCTTTAGCCGTGCATTGATTGCTCCCGATACCGATGTGACGGATGGCTATCAGGGGCAGCCCTTTACAGGGGTCTTTGACGGGGCCGGGCATACCATTGATCATTTGACCATTGTCACAGACAGCGGCTTTGTTGGATTATTTGGACAAGTCTCCTCCGGCGGACAAATCAGGAATCTGGACTTGGACAACGTCACGATTCATGGGGGGTATTATGTCGGCGGTTTGGCTGCCTATCATTATGATGGCACGATCCATTCCTGTCACGTGACAGGGTCTGTCAGCGGAATGGGCTTTATTGGCGGACTGGCGGGGTTAAGCTTTTTTGGCACACTCCAATCCTGCTATACAGCGTGTTCTGTGAACGGATTAAGTTCTCATGTCGGCGGGCTGGTTGGGTATAATTACGACGGCACGGTGCAATTCTGCTATGCTGCCGGCGATACATACGGAAACGGCACGTATGTCGGCGGGTTGGCAGGGGAAAATGACAGCACCCTGATCTGCTGCTATGCGACAGGGGCTGTGGCCGGGAATTATTATTATGTCGGCGGATTGGTGGGCCAAAACTGGGGAACGATTGATTCCTGCTACGCAACGGGTTTTGTGAGCGGCATGGGTTATCTTGGCGGGCTGGTGGGAGGAATCAATTATGGCGTCAATTCTACGACCATCTCTTGTTTCTGGGATGAGCAAACCAGCGGAACAAGCGACGGGGTTGGGGACACCGCTCCGGATCCTGCGGGTGTCCTTGGCAAGACGACGATTCAGATGAAAACGCTTGCGACATTTACCAGTGCCGGGTGGGATTTTACCGCTGCCGACGGCGATGCGGCGGACTGGCTGATGCCTGTGGGCGGCTACCCAAGGCTGGGGTGGGAAAAATTCATTACGTTTTCTCCGGTTGGTGGAACGTACCCGGCAAAACAACAGGTTGCCGTGACCTGTTCGGTGCCGGGGGCGGTAATCTACTATACTACCAATGGGGCGGTTCCCACGGAAAACGATCCGGTGATAGCATCCGGGACGAGTATTCTGATCAGCAAATCGCTGACCTTGCGAGCAGCCGTTTGGGTGAATGGGGCATTGGTCTGTTCGCAGTCGGCTGATTATGTGATTGACCGGATTTGTCCGCGAGGCGACCTCAACGGTGACTGCAAAGTGGATTTGCAGGATTTAGCTTTGCTGTCACAGTGGTGGCTGGAAGTCTGCAATGTCACCAATGAATGGTGCGGCGGGGTGGATCTGGACGCATCGGGATTGATTGATATCGGCGAGCTGGAGGATGTGGCGACGGATAACCTCAGCGAAGAAGCAGTTGCTGGCCATATCAAAGAGTTTACCGTCATTACTCAGCGGGATTACGGCGATTCGTATATTCAGCGGGTTTACAGCAAAGGTATGACGTATGATATTTTCATCCAGGTCAGTACCGATGCCACGGTGACGGCGGTTGAATTCACCACGCCGGCGGGCAATACATACAGCATTCCGGCGACCAGTTACACGTGGAGAGAATCGCATCCGGATGGATTGTTTTCCTTTGGGAAAAGCGCAATTACGCCGGATTGGCTGTTGTGGGAATACGAGTACAAATTTTTCAATGAAAGCTCACTGTCGGCATACGGGGATGGGTTATATACTTTTACAGTTCATTATATTGATGGCGGGATGCAGCAATCTACGGCCTGGTTTGGTATTCCCGATACGATGGAGCCTATTGCGACACCGACGCAGATTCCGACGTTTACCAGTTTTGATAACGGCGATACAGTCAGTTCACCAGTGACATTTACCTGGCAGGCCTGTACCGATCCGGCGATTCAGAGTATTTCGCTGGGAGTTGTTTATGTCGATTATTGGGGATTTCAGGACAAAACCCCAACTGGACTTGCCTCCCCCGTAACCTTGTCGGCGGGCGAACACGACGTCTGGCTGTTGTTTGATTCCTATTATGGTTATGCAAATGAGGATGGCATTGAAGTCGGCGTCTGCAAACAGAACCAAAGCCATTATGTGATCACGGTCAATTAAGTCCAAACTTGAAGAGGTGCTGCCAGTGAGGTCTTTGACTCTTGTTATCAGAACAATATTGTTGTCCATTAAATGAAGATTCTGTAAAACTCAGACCAGATGATTCTTTATGTCGGGCAACAGTAGGTTTTGTTGCTGCATACCGAGAAGGACGGCCCTGCTATTTTGAATCATAGAAAGAGCGACGAAAATGAAGAATACATTTCCCGGAGATGACTCACTCTCCCATCAACTCATCCAACGCCTGCAGATACGCCGCAAGAAGGCATTTGTTGAGCGGGAAAATTTCAGGGGAAAACGGCCCACTGCGGTCATCGTGAAGTAAAGGGAAGCAGACTTGTTTTATTTGATTTTTACACTGTCATTTTGATATTTGCTTTTTGATATTTAATATCACTTCTTTGTTAATCGCTGACTTCAGTATCGTATGCCAAAGAGGGTAGTCGGGCGAGTGCAGGGTAGTAGTCGGTCGATGGCTATGGCATAGAAAAGGGTTGCAAAATTCAGCTAAATAGTGTAAAATAATTCCATTGTGAAATAGCGATAGTGTAAATCCAAATCCAGAAATAGGGGAATTGCAGTCAGCCTTGGATTTGCGTGTTGCGTCCGATAAATCTCACGCAAGCGGGGAGTCGCGGGTGATTCGAAAAAGTTGTGCCATCATAGTCTTCCTATCCATCTGCTGGTGTGTGCAGGCACGGCCGCTGACTATCATCATTGTAACCAGCGCGAACAAATCAGAAGACAGCTATGCCAGATTTCTGCGGGAGCCATATCTGGACAATGCTAATATTGAAATCGACGATAACCGATACGCTGAGCCCCTCAATGAGATTGAAAAACAGGAATTAATCAGCGCTGATCTGGTCATTGTTTCCAGTGATAACACCGGCGGCGACTACAACGCCGATTCGGCCTTCTGGGCCTCATTGCCTGTGCCGGTTTTGTGTCACAATAGTGCTGTCTGCCGAAGCAATAATCATGAAAACTGGGATTGGTTCAGTAGTGACCAAACAACCGCTTCCATTGCGGATTTCTATGCTGTCAATTCCGGCGATCCCATCTTTGGCGGGATTGACTTGATCAATGGAAGCGTACCCGTGTTTGCATCGGCTGAGGACTTTTCCGTTCCTGATCAACCTTACACCGGCAACGGCATCCCTTTGGCTGCGGATAGTTCAGGCCGGCCTGTGATTGTCCGTTTTACCGGGACAGAACCGGGCTACTATGATGGCTCGCTTTATAACCCCAATCAATCGCCGCGGATTTACTTTGCGCTGCCGGCGACTCCAGCGGTCTTTTTCGCCAACGCGACACCTGCGGCCAAACAGCTTCTGCGTAATGCCATCACTGAACTGCTGCCGGAGTGCTGGCTGGCTGGGGATGTCGATTGCGACCGGGATGTGGATTTGCAGGACTTCTGTCAATTGTCAGACTACTGGCTTCAGGAAAACCTGCCGCAAAGTAATCACCCACGGGCCGATATTGTCCCCGACGGACAGGTGAATCTGGGCGACCTGATGCTCCAGGCCCAGTTCTGGTTGTCGGGAGTGGATTACACCGCTCCGTTGCCCAATCCTTCCGCGTGGACGAACATCCCTGCGATTCAGGACGGCGGCTTCGTCCAAATGAAAGCCATCAGTACCAGTGACGACCTGCATGGTGTTCAATACAGCTTTGAGTGTATCGAAAACGCTCTATACTCCAGCGGCTGGCAGTATGACCGCCAGTATAGTCCCGCCGGCCTGCCGACAGGCTCGGATATCTCCTTTCGGGTCAAGGCACGCGACACCTCAAGCCGCTGGAATGAAACACTCTCTTCAGCAATCCAAACCGTCCGGACCGATGGCCTGTTTTATCAGATTGCCGACGCCTCCGCGGCGGTGGCGCTGGATGACCATCGCTTCATCACGGCCGGCGATGAAGACAATACCCTGCGTGTCTATCACTGGAACCAGCCTGCGTCTGGGCCGATTATTGAAACCTGCGTCTCTGGTGCGATTGCGGTGGACCCGGCCCATCCGGAAGCCGATATTGAAGGGGCGACATGGTTCAATAACCGCGTCTTCTGGATTACGTCGCATGGCCGCAGCCGCGAAGGGGACTATTGGCCGAGCCGATACCGCCTGTTTGCAACGACCATCGCCCCGGACGGCTCCGCGGTGGTCGACGGTGTTTATGCCAATCTGATTGATAGTCTGATCCAATATGACAGAATCTGGAATCTGGGGCTGCAAGCCGCCATCGGCACACTCGGCGACCACATTAATCCCGCACCTATTCCCGACCTGGCTCCCAAGGTCAACGGACTCAATATCGAGGGACTGTGCGTCACCGCCGATGGCACAAAAATGTTGATCGGTTTTCGTAACCCAAGGCCCGTTGTGGACGGTAAAATCATGGCCCTGATCATCCCGCTTGCCAATCCCGAAGCGGTCGTTCTGGGTGGCCAGGCCCCCATCCTCGAACCGCCGCTGTTTATCAACCTCAACGACATGGGCATCCGCAGCATCGAATACAGCCCCTCCATGGGCGAATTCCTTGTCGTTGCCGGCGCTCATTTAGGGGGGAGCGAAAGCCCTGTCCAATATCTCTATAATTACGACTTTGCCCTGCAGGATAAAGATAAACTGGCTGCATTTTCTGACCTTACGCCGGAAGCGATTTTCCAGTTTCCGGGCAGCAGTGATATCCACCTGCTCAGTGATGATGGAACCCGGCTGATTGACACACCCGCAGGGCCGATCGAAAACAAACTCCTGCCATACTGGATGCGAATTTTCCGCACGCGAACCATCAAGCCATAAAAATGGCCTGTCTTTGATTGGACATACCGACAGAAGCCGAACCCGCAAACCTTTGGATCGATATCCATCGTAAATGTGGATGAATGCGGGCCGTACAGAAATGCCATGCAGGATATGTCACAGTATCAATCGTTTGTTATATCCGAAGCCTTTCGATATCATGTTAGAAGGGCCGCCGGAAGAAGGCCTGCCTTGTGTGCCAGTGGAAACAACAGGAGTAAAAATCTGGCATCAGGCGTTTCTTGATCAGATACGAAATTATATGGGCCATTTTGTATTTGGGCGATGTGTGCTTTCCGACGGAACGACTGTTTCGGATTATGCAACCTGCTATTGCAGAAAGTCTGTTCTTATACGCGGCAATCGCCAAAGTCGCTACCGTAAATGCCAGTCATGCGGGTCTATACAGTTGTCGGTCAAACCCGGTCCCCAATATGTACTATCATGTTATTTGGACGGCTCGAATGTTTATCAGGATGCTGCGGGGGATTTATATTTTACGGAAAAGGCGGCTGAGATATTTCATTTCAAAGGATGGGAGGTCAGAGCCAATTATTATTCGCATTGTCTTACCTTTGAAACCCTGGCCGTACGAGACGAACCGGTTGATGGTCAAACATCATTACAATGAAATGATGTTCCTGGCCGGCTGAATTTGTTATTTTAAAAAAGGCGGAGCATTTGCCCCGCCTTTTTTTATTTTGTCTTCAGATACTCGTTGATGGCTGCGGCGGCGATGCGGCCCTGGCCCATGGCCAGAATGACGGTTGCGGCGCCGAGTACGATATCGCCTCCGGCATAGACGCCTTCGAGGCTGGTTTTGCAGTTGTCATCGACGACGATATTGCCCCATTTGTTGAATTGCAGGCCGGGGGTGGTCTGCTGGAGCAGGGGGTTGGCGCCGTTGCCGATGGCGACGATGACGGTATCCACATCCAGCACGAATTCGCTGCCGGGGACTTCGACGGGGCGACGACGGCCTGAGTCGTCAGGAGCGCCGAGTTCATAGCGAAGGACTTCCATGCCTTTGACATTGCCTTTGTCGTCGCCGAGGATCTGCTTGGGATTCTGCAGGGTGCAGAAGATGACGCCTTCTTCCTTGGCGTGGTGGACTTCTTCGATACGGGCGGGCATTTCGACTTCGCTGCGGCGATAGACCAGATAGACTTTTTCAGCCCCCAGACGCACCGCGACGCGAGCGGCATCCATGGCCACATTCCCGCCGCCGAGAACGGCCACTTTTTTACTGACGGCGATGGGGGTGTCGGCTCCTTTGCCGAAGGCATAGGCTTTCATGAGGTTGGCGCGGGTGAGGTATTCGTTTGCACTATAGACACCGACGAGGTGTTCGCCGGGGATGTTCATGAATTTGGGAAGGCCGGCACCGACGCCGATATAGACGGCATCAAAGCCGTCTTCTTTCATCAATTGTTCGATGGTGCGGGTTCTGCCGACGATAAAGTTGCAGGCGATTTTGACACCCATTTTTTCGAGTGTCTGGAGTTCTTCCTGAACGATGGCCTTGGGCAGACGAAATTCGGGGATGCCATAGACCATGACGCCGCCGGGCTTGTGGAAGGCTTCAAAGACGGTCACCTCGTGGCCGGCGCGACGGGTGTCTGCGGCAACGACGATACCGCCGGGGCCGGAGCCGATGACGGCGACTTTTTTGCCTGTGGCTGGGGCAATGGCGGGCACGCCGCCGGTTTTATTGAGGTCGGCGACATAGCGTTCGAGTCTGCCGATGGAAACGCTTTGTGATACATCTTTAAACTTCTTGCCGACGGTGCATTTTTCCTGGCACTGGACTTCCTGGGGACAGACGCGTCCGCAGACGGCGGGCAAAAGTGAATTTCGCTTGATGATTTCGAGAGCCTTGTCATTGTCGCCGTCGGCGATAGCGGCGACGAAGCCTTTGATGTCGATACGCACCGGACAGCCTTCCACACAGGGGGCATTGGCGCATTGCAGACACCGCAGGGACTCTAATCGGGCCTGTTCGGCAGTATAGCCGGTTGCCACTTCCTTGACATTACTTTTGCGGGCGTTGGGGTCCTGTGCCGGCATATCCTGCATGGGAATGGTGTATCGGTCTTTGGCCTTCAGTTCGCCTTTGGCCTTCTTTTCCAGCATCTCGTTCAACAATTTTTTGATGTCCACGGTCATCCTCAATCCAATTATTTTTTGCCGCAGAGGACACAGAGAACCCGGAGGAAATGATTTCTCGGCGAACTCGCTATGCTCTGCTGCGAAAATATCCTAATTATCAATTATTTTAAGCCGATTTTGCAGCGGTGTTCCTGATATTGGTCCATGGCCTTCTTTTCGAGGTCTTTATAGGCGCCCTGACGTCTCATCATCTGCTCAAAATTGACCTGGTGGCCGTCAAATTCGGGGCCATCCACGCAGACGAATTTGGTCTTGCCGCCGACTTCGACCCGGCAGCCGCCGCACATGCCCGTGCCGTCCACCATAATGGTATTCAGTGAAACCTGGGTGGGGACGCTGTATTTTTTGGTCATGTCGCAGCAGAATTTCATCATAATCGCCGGGCCGATGGCAATGGCCAGGTTGGGTTTGGGCTGTCGCTGGCAGACTTCTTCGAGCGGCTGGGTGACCAGCGCCTTACGCCCATACGAGCCGTCGTCGGTGACGACTACGATTTCATCGCTAATGGCCTTGAATTCATCCTCAAGAATCAGCAATTCCTTATTTCTGGCCCCGATGATGCTGATGATGCGGTTGCCGGCTTCTTTCATGGCCGTGGCAATCGGCAATAGGGGGGCGTTACCGATACCGCCGCCGATGCAGACCACGGTCCCCATCTTTTCAACATGGGTCGGCTGGCCCAGCGGCCCGGCTACATACCCCAATGATTGCCCCACCTGCAAGTCGGCCATCTGGGCGGTTGCCTTGCCTACGCGCTGGAAAATCAGGCGGATGGTTCCGGCTGTTTTATCCGCGCCGGCTATGGTCAGCGGAATTCGCTCACCGGTGTCGGTGTTCGGCGAGACAATCACGAACTGGCCTGCCTTGCGGGCACTGGCTACCAGGGGAGCCTGCACGTCCATCAGAAACACATTTTCTGATAACTGCTTTTTATTGGTAATCTTATACACAGTCTGTTCCTCATATCAAATGTCATCAAAAGGTTGAGATTATAGCCGTAATACCACTGAATTCAAAAAATTTATCGGGTTATAGTTTAAATTAATTCTTCTTATGGATTAGGCCGTGGCTTTTGGGGCTGGGATTTTGTACGATAAGAAGGGATGATGAATCGACCTTTATTATTTAGCTAAACTATACCAGAAAAAAGATATTTATGAGTAAAATGATACAAAAGCCAAAAATTGAGCTGCTTGCCCCGGCCAGAGATGTTGCTGCCGCAAAGTCCGCGATTCAGTGCGGGGCGGACGCGGTTTATATTGGGGCTCCGCAATTCAGTGCTCGACAGGATGCTGGAAACACCATTAACGATATCCGGCAGGTTGTGGAATATGCCCATCCGTATTACGTGAAAATCTATGCCGCATTGAATACGCTGCTTTTCGATAAGGAACTGCCTGTCGCCGAGAAGATGATTCACGAACTGTATGCGGCCGGGGTGGATGGGTTGATTATTCAGGATATGGGATTACTGGAACTTGACCTGCCGCCTATCCCGCTGATTGCCAGTACACAGGCCAATAACGCGACGCCGGAGAAGGTGAAATTTCTGGAAGCGGTTGGTTTTTCCCGTGTGATTCTTGCACGGGAATTGACGCTGGACCAAATCCGCGATATCCGCAGGCAAACTACGATTGAACTGGAGTGCTTTGTTCACGGTGCTTTGTGTGTCTGTGCGTCGGGGCAGTGCTATATGAGTTATGCGATCGGGGGGCGCAGCGGCAATCGCGGTACCTGTGCCCAGCCGTGCCGCAGACGTTATACGCTCAAGGATAAAGCGGGCAACACGGTGGTCCAGGATCGTTATCTGCTGTCGATTAGAGACCTGAATCTGTCGGAATATCTCGAGCAACTGATTGATGCTGGAGTTACCAGTTTCAAAATTGAAGGCCGGCTCAAAGAGGCGGATTATGTAGCGAATGTGGTTGGGTATTATCGTCAAAAACTGGATAAGGTGCTGGCTGCCAAAGGCTTGCAGAAGTCGTCAAGTGGCAAGGTGCAGATGAATTTTCAGCCGGATCCCGATAAGACCTTCAATCGGGGTTATACGGATTATGGGATTAGCGGCAGGGCGCGTAAAATCGGATCTATCGATACGCCAAAATCGCTGGGGCAATATGTTGGGACTGTGCAGAGTTTGGATAAGACATCATTTACTCTTGATACTGATGTTGCTTTACATAACGGCGATGGTTTGTGTTTCTTTGCCGATAATAACCTGGCCGGAACGACTGTAAATGGGGTGGAGGGTCGCCGGATTTGTCCCCGGTCGATGGAAGGCATTCATACAGGAATTAAGGTCTATCGTAATTTTGATATTGAATTTGGCCGCAAGCTCGACAAGGTGCCGGCAGAGCGGAAGATCGGGGTGTCGATTACTCTTCGCGAAATTCCTGACGGTGTGCAAATTGAAGGACGCGATGAGGATGGCGTTGTCGTTGTAGTAGAACATTCTGTTGCCAAGCAACCGGCGGACAAGCCGGAACAGGCTCAAAAGACCATCGAAACCCAACTGGCGAAGCTGGGAAACACCATTTTTGAATGCTCGGATATTCATGTGGAATTGTCGCCAATGTATTTTTTTCCGGCGGCGGTATTGAATGAGATGAGACGGAATTTGGTGCAAAAGCTGATCGATGTTCGGTTGGCATCTCGCAAGGCGCCAACGACTATCAGGCCGTTGAATGAATCGTCTGCAATATATCCGGAAAAACAGGTCGGATATCACGGAAATGTGTTGAATGAAAAGGCGCTCGCATTTTACCAGAGGCATGGGGTTGAGATAAAAGAATCCGCCGCCGAATCCGGATTGGATATGCAGGGGCGGCAGGTGATGACGACTAAGTACTGTCTGCGTGAGCAATTAGGATTATGCACTGGGAAATCTTCCGGGGAGGTTACCGAGGCGATGTTTTTAGTGGATGAAGATGGTCGTAAATTTCGTCTTGAATTTCACTGTGGTTTTTGCGGAATGACTGTTTTTTATGAATAGGATGTCGTGGATTAACAAAGCATAGGAACATTCGATGGAATATTGTTTTAATTAAAAAAAACTTTGCATATGTAAAAAAGTTGTATATAATATGATAATACATACTAGATTGATAATTTTGTGGTGGTTTTGATAAATTATTACAAAAATTGAAGGGCAAACAGGTATATACTATATAGGAGATGGTTTTTAGAATTTCCGGTTCATAGCTATCGGACGATATAGCGTTCGATTTAGATATAATGAAGTTGAATGGCTTTGTGTGGTCGAGTGAAAGTTGTGCTTGTGCTTTTACTTCGAGATATCCAAAAAGGATTGGTATTGGTTGGTATAAAGCTATCAGGAGGTTTCCTATGAAGCGGAAGGCGTTTACACTCATTGAATTGCTGGTTGTGGTTGCGATTATTGCACTTCTTATGGCAGTGCTGGTGCCTGCATTAAAGCGAGTCAAACAACAGGCGACAGGATCTGTCTGTTTGGCTAATCTCAAAGGTTTATCGACTTCCTGGCATACTTACACCATGGATAATGATGAACGTCTGGTCTATGGGCATGTTCCGAATCCCGGCCGATTTGATCCCAAGCAGCAGTATTGGGTCAGTTTTCCTCAGGATGAAAGCGGGAATTACAAGGGAGCTGCAGGAGATGTAACCCTTCAATATGAACAGCAGGGTATCAGAAAGGGTGCCTTATTCCCTTATATTGAGTCTTTTGACGCGTATCATTGTCCGGGTGATAAAAGCCA
>JBDKVE010000152.1:0-28636 GCA_039679345.1 Anaerohalosphaeraceae bacterium | reverse complement strand
AGCTTGGAAGCTATTCCTGTGACCGGCAGTGCCCCGAGGTTGACGGAGTGGATATTCAGATTGAGCCGACCGGCCGAATCCATCGTCGGCAGGGCCGTGACCGACAAAACACTCGTGGCATTCATGTAGCCAATGGTCGTCATCAGGATGATCGCTTTTGGAGTAAACGTCACCGCGGGCGCGGCAAACGAAAATCCGCTGTATTCTTCCGGCTCCGGACACTGCGAAGCGAAGATTTCATTGGCTCCCTGCTGCTCGATAATCAGTTCAAACGGCTGGTCAAGCTGGATATTATTGAAAAAATCCGGCCCGAGCTTATGCGTAAGATACGGACTGACCTGTCCGCCCGGCGGAGCCGCAACCGGCTGATAGGCCCTGGGCGTATGGCCCAGCAGGATTAATCCCACCGCCAGAATCAATAATGCAAACAGAATCAATAATAAAAAGGCTTTTAGCCCACTGTGTCGTCGTTTTTTCTTGCCGGTTGTTATCATACGTTTATTTCACTGCTCAATCGAGATATTAATTCAGTACAAATCCTTGTTTTTTACCGCTGTACTCAAAGTTTAATTAAATTCGTTCTTGCCCGATACGCCGTGGGCGAGTATAGTGTTTTGTCAAAAGAATGCGAGATTGTAAATTATTTTTGATCCAAAAGAAAGGATGTACTTGTGGCAAGTCATTTTGCAGATAGATTGGCCGAAGTGGTAAAGAAAAAAAGCACGCCCCTGATTGTGGGGCTGGATCCGGTGTATAGCCGTCTTCCGCAAGTCTTGCGGGATACCCGTGGAAATGGTGAAACCGATTTGCCTGCGGCAATTGATTCCATATTTGAGTTTTGTGTCCGCACGCTGAAAGTGGTCGCTCCGATTGTTCCCGCGGTCAAAATCAATATTGCCTATTTTGAAAAATATCTCTGGGAAGGCGTTGAAGTTTATTATTCGCTGCTGTCGGAGGCCGAGGCTCTGGGTATCGAAGTCATCGGTGACGTCAAACGCGGCGATATTGGTCATACGGCCGAATGCTATGCCGACGCCCACCTGGTCAATCCGGAATTCGACGAGATGGATGCCATTATTACGCCGGATGCCATTACCATCAACGGTTTTGCCGGTGCCGAAGGGATTATCCCCTTTGCCGACAAAGCGGATGAACAGGGCAAGGGCGTGTTCGTCTGGGTGCGGGCGAGCAATCCTTCGGCGGCGGTGATTCAGGACTTTGCGGATGCTTCTGGCGTGAAAATGTACGAAAAACTGGCCGGTGTCGTTGGCGAAATCGCCAATCAGCCCAAACGTATCGGTACTTCCGGGTACAGTAATGTCGGGATGGTCGTCGGAGGGACAAGCCCGCAGGAAACCGCGGCACTGCGTCAGAAATATCCGAAATGCTGGTTCCTGGTTCCGGGATATGGTTCACAGGGTGCCACCGCGGCCGATTGCGTTCGCTTCTGCGACAACAACGGCCAGGGCGCGCTGATTAACGCTTCGCGGTCGATTCTGTATGCCTTCGACGATGCCAAATACAATCAGCAGTTCGGCGATAACTGGGAAAAGTGCATCGAGCAGGCCGCTATCGACGCCAAGATCGAAATTTCAAAAGCACTCTAAGCATTTGCCGATATACTATGGAGTTTCATAAGGTGGGTCTATGCCCACCTTTTTTATTTCCCCGTGGAAGGGAATGAGGTCTATGAAAACGAATAGTCTGAGCGGTAAGCGTATTGTTGTCATGGGTTTAGGACGTTTTGGCGGAGGTGAGGACAGCGCTCTGTTTGCCTGCAAATCCGGCGGCAAGGTACTGGCAACCGACCTGGCCAAACCCGATGAACTGACCAAAACCCTCAAGCAGCTTGAGGGTGCGGATATCGAATATCGACTTGGCGGACATCAGATGGATGACTTCACGACCTCAGATGTCGTGATTGTCAACCCGGCCGTCCTCCCAACCAACAAGTTTATCGCAGCCGCGGACAAGGCCGGTGCGACCATCACCTCGCAGGTGGAGTTATTCTTTCAGCTTTGCCCGGCACCGATTGTCGGTATCACCGGTTCCAACGGCAAAAGCACGACGACCTCGCTGATTTATCACCTGCTGGCAGCGGGCGAAAAGCACAAACAGACTATTCCTTATAATAAGGTATGGCTGTCGGGCAATATCGGCAACCGGCCGTTCTTGGGGATGCTGGACCAGATTCAACCGCAAGATATTGTTGTGCTTGAACTTAGCAGTTTCCAACTGGAGCAGTTATCGCGGACAAAGCTGGCACCTTATGTGTCGGTTATCACAAATCTGACACCGAATCATCTGGATCGCCACGGAACCTTTGAAGGTTATTGTGCCGCCAAGGAGTTTATTTTTAGTAATCAACGCACATGCTCGAACAAACCGTGTGTTTCTATCTTCAATGCCGAAGATCCGGTTAGTCTGAGCTGGTATGAGAAGTATAAAGGCCAGGCGGGACGTGAGAGCCTGCTTTTTAGTTCCGATAATATTTCCAAAGACACTCTGGATGCGTACCCGCTTATCGGACGTGCCAATCGGTCCAATCTCGGGGCGGCCTTGCGGGTAGTAGAGCATTTTGGGGTGACTCAGGATCGCATTATTAGTGCTGTCAGGACGTTTGAGTCACTGCCGGACCGGCTGCAATTGATCGCCAATATCGCCAATATCCGCTGGTACAATGATTCCAAGGCGACTACGCCGGTCAGTACGATTGCCGCAGTGGAGGGGATTGACGAGCCGAAAATCCTCATTGCCGGCGGCTACGACAAGCATATTCCCTTTGATGAGCTGGGCAAAGTGATTGTCAAGCGGGTCAAGGCGGTGGTCCTGCTGGGCCAGACGGCCGACCTGATTCAAAAAGCTATCGACGATGCCGGCGGCGGAGTCCTCATCCGCCGGGTCAAGTCCATGCCGGAAGCGGTGTCAGTCTGTCGGGAATTAGCTGTGGCGGGGGATGTGGTGCTGATGAGCCCGGCCTGTGCCAGTTGGGATATGTTCGAAAACTACCAGCAGCGGGCCAAAATCTTTGCCGATGCGGTCCTGGCCGGCAAGTAATCCCGCCTTTCATTTTTGAAGTTCTTTCATGTGTAATTGCCTGTGGTTATCGGACGGCTGGAAAGAATATTTTTCTCCATGAAAACTTTTCTTTAAGGCCCGCCGCTGCGTCCCATAAAAACACGCTGTTTCCATCTTGCAAAAGCTCCTTTCTGGAGATGTATATAAATCATAGTTTCCCCTGAATATCCGCCCATTTCTGGTTAACGTGTTTAGAGCATTGTCCGAAGCCACATCCAGACAAGACAAGTGCGATTTGCTGAAAAGAGCACCAAGGACGAACGTAAACAAAACAAGATTTCAGGAGACAGACATGAACAATCAGGAACGCAGGGCGGAAGCACGGCTTCGTTACAACTGGCCGGTTTGGTTTGCGGAGGATTTTACGGATGAATTGACCCAGGGGCAGATGATTGATATTTCCAGCGGCGGGGCGGCGTTTAGCTGCTATGCCGACAAGTGCCCTTTCCCTGGTGACCACATCACCGCCCGGTTCAGCGTTCCCAAGTACACCACGCATCAGGCTTTTGACATGGCCAACTTTATCCGCCACGGCAAGATTTGCCGTGTGGAAGAACTCAGTCCGTTTGTCCGCCGGGTTGCGGTGCAGTTTGCCGATCCGCTGCCGTTCAAGCCGGTCGATAGCGAGAAATTGGATAATGTGATGGCCGTGGATGCGGAGGAAGCACTGGTCTAAAACGACATTACGGCGGGTTACAACCCGCCAGACCATACTTTGCGACTTTTCTCTACTTCTCTTCTTCTCTCTATTACAGCCAACAAGGCCGCCGGATCCCCCCCCAGCGGCCTTTGGTTGTTTTTATGGGCAGACATATTTTCAGGTAAGAAATCCAGAGATTAAAGGATTGTGTTAGGTGGATTCTGTCTATAGAATGTCCAACTAGAGGCCGGGAGAGCCTGTTTAAAGGGATAAGGCGGAGTATTAATACTCATGAAAATAATACGGATCATTCTCTGGATTCTGGGGTTGGGGATGCTGATAGCTGCCCCGATTCAATATTGCCGCTATTTTGCCAATAACTCTACAGATCCGACCGGATTTTGGGTTATCGCGCTATCTCCGGCGATTTTTTGTTTATGCTGTGCAGCATCATTACACTTTATCCGGTGGAAAAATACAGAACTAAAATTCATCTCGCATGTGGCCAGTCTTATCATTTGCCTTCTTGTCTTTTTGATTTATGGTGTTATATCGTTTGTTTTTGAGGGCATCCACAAGGCCATGATACCTGTTACTCAAATTGGTCAATATGAAAACATTCTGGCAAAGTGGAAACGCAGTGCACCGAATGTTGTTGAGCATTTTCCAGAAACGATACCTGCCGAGGCACAAGATGCCCGTTTCTATTTTTCTTCAGGACTTCAGGCAGACTCTATTATCCTATTGGGATTTCAAGTCTCAGAAGACCCTTTTCAGGAATACAAAAATCGGTTTTCACCGATGGCCACCAAAATACACAATGGAGAAGAATGGTCAAGAGTTCTTTCTATATATAATCAGACCGAGCGAGCAGAATGGTCCAAAGACTTTGTCGTCATGCAATTTGATAAAGAGCCAAATCGAATTTACGAACATGGCAAAGAACATGGTGTCGCAATCAACGATGAAATCAATGAAATTATATTCTGGGCGGAATGGTAGTTTTCAAGACAATAGTGCCGAAGTTCAACCCCATTCGGGGTTGGGAGGGATAAGATTGATGTCCGTGGGTTACACCCACGGCTATTCGGGTTGAACCCTGCGGGTTAAAATAGAGTTGGGAGTTGGCGGGATATGAGAAGATTGACATAAACCATTTTACATTTGAAAAGTGATGACCAGAAAGAATAAGTATGGCAGATGTTGATTTGACTGAATTGCTGAATCGCAGCATGGGCAAGAAGATGTCCATAAAAGAGAAGGGATATTTCCTTTATTTTCTGACAAATCTTTTTTCTATACTTTTTGTGGCTATGGACTACATGTTGTTATTTATAGCCCTAAAGCCCCTGTTGCCAATAACCCAAAATATATCTTTGTATTTTCGGGAAAGTTATTTAGCCTGGCTACTAAGTGATATTGCTTTTTTGAGCTATCTCGGAAGTATTATTTTAAGTGTCCCGTTACTATTTGGATATATCTATATGCTGAAGAATTTCAAGCCTTTGAGCTATAAAATCTATTCGCATGGACGATTTATATTTTTTATCGTATTCGACTTGGCGTTGATCGGCTTTGCGATATTTATGAGATTTCATTATTTCTCAAAATGAAAATGTAAACCAAATTAATAACTGCCAAAGATTGGAGGACACAATGACGTATCTGGATGTAATGGTGACACTGGTGTTTGCGATGGTATTCTTCTGGTTTTGTTATGAAACCATTTATTTACGGCTGTTTTACAAGCCTGATATCAACAAGACACTGGCCAAGCAATATAAGGTTGGTGCGGATTATTTTGATTATAGCCAGCAGATGCAGGCCTCTTTTAAGAAAGGGGATTTTGCAGATGTGTTGAATTGTGCGGAACAAGTCCTCAAAGACATGCCTTATGATAACACGGCCGTCCTGTACAAGGCGTATGCTTTGTATTATCTGAATCGACTGCCTGAAGCCAAGGAGGCCTTTGCCCTGCTGGAGACGCTGCCGGGAATTAATGTGTCCAAAATAATTGAACAGGTTCAGGGCGGGTGCTGATGTTTTGGATTGAAAGCAAATGGGGAGATTATGCTGTCCTTTCAGGGCGTTGGTGAGCTGAGGCACCGGTACCCAGCCCGCTGGGTTGGGCTGGGATAGGCTGGCCCTTCGGGCCGGAAGAGAAGTGGGCGGACACGGGGAACAATTCCATTCGAAAATGGATATGGGGTTGCGGGATGGGGGTGCGGGGGGTACAATCAGGCAATAGACATTATTATTTCAGGAGAAACAGATGAAACACGGATATGGACGCAGGATTTGTATCGTCGGATTTGTAATGGTTGGTCTTTTGGCTTTTTGCACCGTGGGGCAGGAGGCGGGCAAGACCGAGGTCAACAAGTGGGAAAATGACATCAAGACCTTTGAAGCCTGGGATGCAAAGAATTCGTTCCCGAAGGATGCGGTGCTGTTTGTGGGCAGTTCGAGCATCCGGATGTGGGATACGGCCAGACTGTTTAGGGAATATCCGGTGATTAATCGCGGCTTTGGCGGGTCGCAGATTTCGGATGTGAACCTGTACATCGAGCGGATTGTGCTGCCGTATAAGCCGAAGGTGATTGTTTTTTATTGCGGCGTCAACGATATCTGCGGGGCCGGGAAGGCGCCGGAGCAGGTGGTGGCCGACTTTAATCAGTTTCTCGACAAGGTTCATCCCGCCCTGCCCAAGACACCGATCATCTTTTTGTCGATCCGGCTGGGGCCGGCGTGGTGGCAACATCATCCGCAATCGGATATTGTCAATGCCAACGTCGAAAAACTGGCCGAAACGCTGGATTATCTGCATTATGCGGATGTGACTACGGGGATGATGGGCAGCGATGGGACGCCGGAGCCAGGCCTGTTTTTGGAGGACAAGATTCATCTGACCGAACAGGGCAACCTCAAATGGGCGGACTTGCTGCGGTCGACGCTGAAAAAGGTGTATGATGAAACAAATTCTAAACACTAAAACAGAAACCACAGATTTCACAGATGCCACAGATAGTTAGTTTAAAATATGGGTTCGTTTAGTGAAAATATATTTTTGACAGGATTTACAGGATGAACAGGATAATTGGGTTTGTTTGGTGAAATACAGGTATGTAAGTATACAAGGTGTACAGGAAGACAGGAAGGGAAAATTTCAAATGAATGGATTCCCGCCTCCGTGGGAATGACAAATTGTTTGTTCAGCAAAGTCATTTGTTGAGTGCAAGAAAAAGGGGCGCATCCATGCGCCCCTTATTGTATATCCAATCACTGGCACCACGGCAAACCGCCGGGCGTTGCTCCATTATTCCTTCACGCGGGTGACGTATTCGCCGGTGCGGGTATCAACGCGGATCATTTCGCCTTGTTTAATAAACGGCGGAACGGAAATTTCCAACCCGGTTTCGAGGGTGGCCGGCTTGTACTGGTTGGTGGCGGTAGCACCCTTGATTTCCGGGGCGGTATCGACCACTTTCAAGTCCACCGTATTGGGCAGAGCAATCAGAACAGGTTTGTCCTGGTACATACTGACCTGAAGCTGGGTGTTGGGCTTGAGGAACTTGGGGCCATCGCCGAAGGCATCGTCATCCAGAGAAATCTGGTCGTACGTTTCGAGGTCCATCAGGATATGTTCCTTGCCGGTGGAATAGAGATATTCAAAGTTGCGTTTATCGAGATACGCATCTTCGAGCACTTCTTCGGCACGGATTCGAATGTCACGGATCAAGCCGTCGGACAAGCTTTTGAGCTTGGTCTGGTAGACGGCGCCGCCTTTGCCAAGCTTAACGTGTTGATAATCTACAATTGCATAAAGGGTATTATCGACCTTGATGGTCTGGCCCTTTTTCATTTCCGATGCCTTCATCGAACACCTTACAATAGGAACCCAAATCGGCCGGCGGGACACGCTCCCTGCCTGGATTCGGGGAAAATTTAGTGGGGGAAGTATCGCACAAACAGCACAAAAAGTCAAGAGGCGGCTTGATTTGCAATCATAAAGAGATCATGCAGGCTTTTAGCAACAAGCGCAAGGGCTTTACAGAACAAGAGTTACATTGAGCAGACACATCTTTGTCAGAATTGTTTTGCATCAGCCCCAGGAGACCCCGGTCCCCAGGTAAAGCAGGTTGATCGCGGCAAGATGAACCGGCGGAAAGATGTAATCGATGACATACCAGGCAATCAGGATGCCGAAGGTACGCAGGCCCGGGTGATTAATGAGTTCGCGGTATTTTTCTAGAGCCTCTCCGGAAAGGATAAGTTCCATCAATGAAGTGCCGTCCAGCGGCGGAACCGGGATGAGGTTGAAGACCATCAGCAGCAGATTCAGGGTAAACAGGATACTAACGCCGACGGCCAGACCGTGAGAGATTCCATCGCTGCCCCCCATAACCATCTGGGTGAAGCTGAGGGTCTCGGGTATCTCGAAAAAGCCTGTCATTAATCCAATACGAATCAGCACCCCGGCCAGAATGACCAGAAATAAATCGGCCGCGGGGCCGGCAAGTCCCATGATGGCGGCCTGTTTGGGATAACGCTGTGCCCAGTAGGGGTCATAGGGGGCGCTGGCCCAGCCGATCATCCAGCCGCCCATGGCATACGACAACAGCGGAACAATGACCATGCCGAACGGCTCGCGCTTCATGTGGGGGATGGGATTGAGTGTGACCTGTCCACCCAGCCATGCGGTCCGGTCGCCGAATTTGAAGGCGGTAAAGGCATGGGCCGCCTCATGTGCCGCCGTCGAGAGAATGAATATCAGGTACCAGATGATCCCAAGCTGTATATCAATGCTTGAATTTGGCATTCAAAAATTCCTTCAGGGAATATTACTTGCGATTCTGTGTTTTATTCTCCGCCCAGATACTCATCCTTCATCAGATAGTTACGGACAAAATCGGCGACGGCGTCTTCCAGTTCGATGGTGTTGGTATGGTAGCCGGCCGAGCGGATTCTGGTGATGTCGGCCTGGGTGAAATACTGGTATTTGTCGCGGAGGGTGTCGGGCATCGGGATAAATTCGATGTTGGGCTTTTTGTCCATGGCGGCAAAGACGGCGTTGGCCAAATCCAGCCAGGAGCGGGCCTTGCCGGTGCCGATATTGAACAGGCCGTTGATTTCGGGGTTTTCGAGGAAAAACAGGGTCATCTCGACGGCATCTTTAATATAGATGAAATCCCGAAGCTGCATACCGTCGGCGTAGTCGGAGCGGTGGGACTTGAACAAGCGGACTTTGCCTTCGGCGTTGATCTGTTCAAAGGCCTTGACGACGAAGCTGCGCATCGGGCCTTTGTGATATTCGTTGGGGCCAAAGACGTTGAAGTATTTCAGGCCGGCGATCTGGTCGGTCAGGCCGGTTTTCTGGGCCCAAAGGTCGAAAAGCTGCTTGCTGTAGCCGTACATGTTCAGGGAAATCAGCCGATCAATCGGTTCGGTGTCCGAAAAGCCCATCGAGCCGTCGCCATAGGTGGCGGCGCTGGAGGCATAAATAAAACGGACTTCTTTCTGGGAGGCCCACTGGGCGAGCATCTTGCTGTATTCGTAATTATTGCGAATCAGATATGCGGCGTCGGTTTCGGTCGTGTCGGAGCAGGCTCCCATGTGCAGGATGGCTTCGACGTCCCACTCGATCTGGTCGGAATCGAGGGCCTGGGCAAAATCGTCGGCCTCCATATAGTCCAAAAACCGGAGTTTTCGAAGATTTTTCCACTTGTCCGAGGCGCCGAGCATATCCACGACGAGGATATCATCCACCCCGCGCGCGTTCAGTTCCGCCACCAGAGCCGAGCCAATAAAACCCGCCCCGCCTGTCACAATAATCATATCCAATCCCTTCCAATGGGGTATCAATCTATATCCTATATTTATGTTACAGGGTAAAGCCAAAGGGCGGGGATGTCAAGCAATCAAAGTGCGCAATAAAAAAGGCCGAGGTTGAGTCGGCCTTCGTTTCGTCCTCCACTAACAAGGTGTCTTAGGAGTCACACAATTAACACAGGGCAATGTACGCAGCAAGAGCAAGCAGGAAAATTCGTTTTTTCGGTTCGACGAAAGGCAACCAAATTTTGTTGTAGAAGCGATTCATTGTAATCCCCTCAATTAACTTGTTGTTCTTTTCGCACCCCCCATAGCCGAAGCCATGTCATTCATCACAAGTGTAATTATAAACAATCGGGAGTTTTGGTTCAAGGCGATTCTGCAAAATGAGATGTAAAGCATTGTGTGGAAATGGATTATAAAAACATAATGTCAATAAATAATCTTTTGAAAAAGCCTTCTGCGCGATGGCTAAAAGGAAGGTGTTAAGGGGCTTTGTCTGATAATAATGCAGATTTCAAACTGAGAAGTGCGATTTCAACCGGCTGGAGGACTTGCGGATGCAAAAAGAATAAATAGCCGGCGGCAGCGGGGATTTTTAAAATTGTTTGGGCGGCACGGGCATAGAGGGCAAGCTGGGGTTGATAACGATTTGCTCGACTTTCAATCCTGTCCGCCGTGATTTTATCGGTCTTGAAGTCCACCAGAACCAGTCCTTTGTCCGTGGGAATCAATAAATCGATCACGCCCTGGACCACGACAAAATCATCGGCGGCGGGAAGGCCGAGTTCGGATACCGGCAAGGCCATCGTGAACGGCCATTCCCGACAAATCCGTTCGGCATTTTGTATGGCCAGTGCCCCGGCCGGAGTCTGGAAAAAGGATACGATGGTCTCCACGTCAATCGAATCAGCCTGTGCAGGAGTTAACTGAGCGGACTTGACCAGCTTTTCAATTGTCTGCGTTACAGCGGCCCGATCCGGCGGGGTTGTCAGCGAGAGATGCTGGAAGACCAGATGGGTCGCATGGCCCCGCTCCATCGCCTCGGCCCGGGGGTCGGAGCTTGGGGTACGAGGTCGGGGTGGCGCAAAGGTTTCGTCTAATTGCGGACGTGAAAACTCATCATCCCGATGGGTCAGGCCGGTCACGGAAAATTTGCCCGGCAGGCGGGTCAGTGCCTGGTCGGGATACTGCCAGTTGAGCAGACTGACAACCTGTTCGAACAGTTGGCGGTTTTGCGGGTTGGAGCATTGGCCGGTCACGGGCTGGAAATGACGGTCGCGGAGTTGTTTTTGCTGCCGGATAGTGTCGCTCAATTGGTTCAGTTGGATATTGTCATGGCTGGAGACGGTGAACAGTTCGTCATTGTTCGTGGTCGATTGCCCTGCGGAACATACTAAGCCAAGGGCTTCGGATTCGGCCAGCGCGGCCAGCAGCCAGTCGAGATGGCTGGCGGCGCCGAGCAGTTCCCATTCGGGCAGTGCCTGGAATCCGCGGCTGCGTTCGATGCGCTCCTGACAGCGGGACAGTTTGGTCGAGGCGGTCATGATGAGTCGGTCGCGGGCGCGGGTCATCGCCACATAGAGGATACGCATCTCTTCGGCGAGATTGGCACGCTGTTTTTCCAGACGGATGAGCTGATGGGCCGGGGTAGTCAGACGCAGGCCGCGCTGCGGGTCGAGCAATTCCAACCCGAGCATCGTTGCATTGACCATGCAGGGGCCGGCGGAATCCTGTTTTCGCATGGGCCAGTTCAGTTCGGCCAGGATGACGACGGGAAACTCCAGCCCCTTGCTTTTGTGGACGCTCATTATCCGCACGGCGTTTTCGGCGAAGTTGTCGGGTTGGGCCGGGGCCCAGTCGTTTTCCTGTTCGAGCAGTTTTTCGAGAAACGCCGCAAAGCCGGAGACATTGCGGCCCTGACCAGGATCGGCGAAGGATTCATATTGAATAGCACGGTCATGAAGCTTCAGAAGATTGGCTCGACGCTGCCGGCCGTTTGGCAGCGCCGAGACAAACGCCAGGAGAGATGTGGTCTCGTAAATTCGCCAGATTAATTCCGACAGCGGAGTTCGTCGCGATTGTCGCCGCCAGGATTCGAGCGTTTCCAGTGCGTCGGCAGCTTTTTGGCACAGTGCATTCTCGGGGCCATCCTTTGCATAGCCGGTGACGACATCATAAAAACAAACTGCGTTACGTTTTTTTTGATTGGAAAACAATCGCATCGCGGCCAGCTCGGAATCGGTGAAGCGGAACAAAGCGCTGCGGAGCGTGGCGGCCAGTTCGATATCCTGCAGCGGATTGTCGAGTGTTTTGAACAGGGCAATGCAGTCGGCGACTTCGGTGGCAGCGAAATAGCCGCACTGGTTCCGCGAACTGACAGGAATACCGGCCAGCCGCAACAGTTCGACATATTCCGAGGCGCGATGCGACAAGGCCCGCATGAGAATTACAATATCGCTGTAGCGGACATCGCGCATGGTTCCGGTGGATTTGTCATAGACCTGAAACTCCGGGCGGCCGGTATCGGTACCGACGATCTGACGAATACGGCAGGCAATCATCGCAGCCTGCCGCTGGACGGCCGTGATGGTGTCGATGCTGTCATCGCTTTCGGCGGATTCGGTGTTTTCGTCGGCATCTTCCTGCGGCGGTTTATCTTCGGGATTATCTTCATCGAGCAGATGCAGCTCGACGGCTTGGCAGGTCGAGGCTTCTTCCAGCGGAGGATAGTCCAGGCCGGCAATCAATTCCGAGCGCTTGTCGTAATCCAGGCCGGCAACGGCCTGGGTCATAATCCGGCCGAAGATGCGGTTGGCAAAGGTCAGCACCTCATGACGCGAGCGGAAATTATGATTCATATCCACGCGCAGCGGCATATCGGTTGCAGCGGGGTCGTCTGGGGCGGCGGCAAGCTGCTCTAAAAATATTTCGGGGCGGCTCTGGCGAAAGGCGTAAATACTCTGCTTGACATCGCCAACGACAAAGAGATTGCCGGGGCGACTGACGTGCCGGAGGATTTCGCGCTGAACACCGTTGATGTCCTGATATTCGTCGATGAAGACATAGTCAAAGCGTTCACGGAGTTTTTCCACCACTATCGGCTGATCTTGCAGCAGCGTCAACATTCGGTGTTCGAGGTCGGCAAAATCGAGCACATTGAGGGCCTGTTTGCGCCGAATGTAGCGACCATCGAACAGACACAACAGAGCGATACATGCCTCGGTCTGTGTTTGAATCTGGGGGGAAATCGCATGAATATAATCCGGGTGTACGAACACCAGGTCTTTAAGTTTTTTGATGGCATCGCGGCTTTGGGTGACTTCGATTTTGATTCTCTCGGCGTCGGCTTTATCCACCTCGATTTTTTTACTCAGTGACGGCATCCGTCCATAGTCCACCTGACATAGTGTCGCGGCGGCGGAAGCGAGCTTGCCATCGTTCAAATCCAACAGGCAGGGATGCAGTTGGCTGAGAATCAGGTTGATATAGTCGGACAGATACCGCCCGCCGGTGAGCAGGTGATCGCGCCGCTGGGCCTCATGCAGCCGGTCGAGGGCTGTGTGGAGATGACGGCTCAGACCCTCGCACATCATTTTATCCATGGCCTGCCGACTGGCCGGATCATTGCTGACTGCCTTGAGGGCGGATTGATAAAACGCCTCACGGCTGGGTAGACTGTCCAGATAGTTAGCCACCCAGAGCAGCGAGACCGGCAGCGAGGAGTTGGCATTGCGCAAATTGCGGCCATCAAAGAGCGATTGCAGTTGAGCGGTAAGAGCTTGGTCTTCCCAGGCCAGTTCGAGGGCTTCGTTCATCGATTCGATGCGAATGATATCGCGCTGATCCGGATCAAGGATGCCGAATCGCGGGTCCAGGCTCGACAGATAGAAAAATTCGGTCAGGATCCGTTTGCAGAAGCCGTGAATGGTACCGATATAGGCCGCATCCAGCAGGACAAGCTGACGACGCAGGCGGCCGGAGCCATCCTGTTCAAATGCAGCCGATAATTTCTCGGCAATACGGGTTTTCATTTCTTCGGCGGCCGCTTCGGTAAAGGTCAGCACCAGCAGTCGGTCAGCATCGACCGGATGCGTCGGGTCGCAAATCCGCTCGACGCAGCGCTGGCTCAGCACGGCGGTCTTGCCCGTGCCTGCCGAGGCGGTGACCAGCACATCGCGGCCGACAGTCTCAATGGCCCGCTTTTGCGGGGATGTCCATTTCGGCGTCGTCATTGCGGTGTTCCTTTCGCCAGGGAGTCCAGCAATTCGGTTTTGCCGACTGACGGCAGGATGTGATAGTCGTTGAGCTGCCAGTCAAATTTGCATACACATCGATAATCGCAATGCGAGCACGGGCTTTGTGTGCCAAGCCGATAGGGATAGGCGCGGATGTCGCCGGAGGCAATGCCCTGTGCCAGCCGCGCGAGGGTCTGCTCGGCAAAGGTCAGCACCGCGGAATACGCCTCGGAGGTGATGACATCGCTGCGGCCATAATCGCCAATAGGCTCGCCCTCTTTGAGTGAAAATCCGAAATAACGACTGCGACGATTTTCCGCCCCGACCGCTGAATCCAGATCAAAAGCGATCGCGGCATCGAAGAGTCCGCGGGCTTTTAATGCAGGGGCTACAGCCTGATTATCCAATGGCTCAAATTTTGTTGGCAGATACGCTGTTTCAATCGGCAAATAGAAGGCCCCTGCTGCTTTCTCGATAGGTCGGCCATTTACAATCAGATGGCGCATGGCCAGAAGATAGACGGCCAATTGTAAATCGAGACCGTGGGCAAATTCGTTCCATTTCATCCGCTGTGGTGAGGTCTTGTAATCGAGGACAATGCCTGTTGGGATGTCATTGACGTCGGCCCAGTCCACGCGGTCGATTCGTCCGTGAAGATGGAGTTTTTTGCCCGGCTCGATTTCAACAGTAACCGGCACATCCTTGCCGAAGACCTGCTCGGCCAGACATTGGCGGAACCGCCCCGCCGCACTCATCGTCGCCATCGTCGGCAGGACATAGCACAGACGCAGAACCGCCTGATGAATAATGAAGGCATTATGACGGCTCTGACGGACAAAGGCGGACAGTTTAATATCTTCGGTTTGAATCGCGGCGGCGATGCGCCGACATCGACTTAACAGGTCATCGGCGGATACGGTCGTCCAGTCCAAACCGTCCGCATGCAGATTCGAAAACAACTGCTGCAAAATGCGGTGATAAAAATCTCCGATATCCACCGGCTCCAGCCTCAATAGGTCGCGCTTTTTGAGATTCAGGATATAGCGCGCAAAATGCTTGTAAGGACAGGCCGCGAAGGTCGTCAATCGTGTTTCCGATGCTGTCATCGGCCACTGGAATAACGCCCGTGCCAATGCTGAGTCCAGCTCGGCGGTGTTACGGAATGCAAGTGCATATTCCACATCCGCACAGATTTTTTTTAGCTCGGGCAGGTCGGTGGATTTGCACAGGGAAAGCAGGTCGCGGCATTGTTCTTTTATCACATCGTCTTCATTGCTGTCGGCACCGAGGGCAGCACACAGCCATTGCGTCATGGCGGCGGATGATTCTTTCAACGGAGAAGAGTCTTGAGCATCAACATATTGAATTCGCACATCGGTAAATAGTGAGCCGAGTTTTTGCAATCCCGGCCACGGTGTGTTCGGCGAGGCATTTTCGTCCATCAGCGGATAGGTCATGTATAACTTATTCGAGGCGCGGGTCAGGGCGATATAGGCCAGATAACGCCGAGCCTCGAGGGCCTGCTCAGTTCGCTGGGTTAGATGCAGCTCTTCTTTGGCGGCGGCCCTGGTATCCTGTTCGGTCAACAGGGCATCGGCCGCAAGCGGCATCGGAAAGAGCTTTCCGGTAGCGCCGATTAAAAACGCAACTTTGATATCGGGGTGACGGCTGCGCTCGATGGAGCCAATGAGCACCTGGTCCAATGTGGCGGGAATCTGCTTGAGTGTCAGCGTGCCGAGGGCTTCAAACAAAATGACCAGCCATTCTTTGGTCGGCAGGACCAGTCCCGCAAAAATCCGCTGCAATTCGTCGAACAGATCATTGAGTTTTTTCCACACGCGGCGATGGGCGGCGGTGTCCTGCGGATCATCCTGAGCCTGACGGGTCAGCCATTGCCGGACACGCAGCGACTCAAGATAATCATAAACAGCCTGGCAGCATTGCGGCGCAGAAATCGTACCGGATAACTGTTGTGAGAACCGTTTCAGCGGATCGAACAACTGCTTTCGTATCGCATGAATCCGCGAAGCATCATACAGCGGGTCATCATCGCTCAGCTCCCACGGCTTTTCCGACAGCCAATCCGTGGGGCCAATCCCAAACGCCCGGCATGCATTATCAAGCATATCGGCATCGCGGAAATCCAGGCCATTCAGTTCGGTCTTTAACAGGGCCGTCATTCGCGGGGCGGCAAAATCCTCCTGTACCACCGTCAGTGCCGCGGTCAACAATTCAACCAACGGGTGATGCCGCAGCGTCTGCGGGCGATCCAGAAAAAACGGAATTCGATATTGCTCAAATGCCGCCGTCAGGTAATGCGCATACAAATCGATTTGCGGGACAATCACGGCCAGGTCACGATAATGATACCGGCCTTCCCGCACGAGGCGACGAATCGTGCCAGCCGCAAAGAATGCTTCCGCCCGCGCATCACCACAGCCGCGAAGTTCCACCGCCCCCCCGCTGCTGATGGGCTGCGAGGTTCCGGCGGCAAAATACTGTTTTTCAATCTGTGCCAAAGCCGGGGCGGTTTTAAATCGCGGATGCTGTGTCAGCATCAGCGGTTCATTCATTGGCATTTTTTGATGACGGAGAATCGTCAGCAAATCCACATACGTCCGTTCGGTCGGGGCAAACAGCGACGATGGATCAAGCTGTTCGGCGTCGGTCAGATTCAAATCAAACGCCTGTGGATCAAGACACAACGCCATCGACGCTTCCGAACAGACCGACAGCATCTCGAATAGCACATCCCGCTGCTGCAGGGTAAAGCCGGAAAAACCATCGACCCACAGCCGGGCATTATATATAAATGGAGCATCCTTAACATGCATGCGTACGTGAGTCAGCACGGCATCCGGATTGATAAAATCACATTCCGGGCGGCTTAACAGTTCGGTATAAGCTTTGAAGACCACAGCAATATCGGCGAATTTTCGCCCGCTCAGGCTGGAGGGATCTTTATCCAGCATCCGTCGGGCAACATCAGCCAGATAATCCGGGTCGCAATTGTCTTCATGCAGTCGGCCAATCAACTCCGCTGTCGCCGCAGCCATTCCCGCGGATGCGGAACTGTCACGCAGCAGCGTCAATCGCCCGGAGCACATCGACAACGCCTGACGTACCAGCATCTGTCGGCCCAGCGTGGACAGTTCATCGGCGGAGTTGGTTTTGCACAGCCAGAATTGCAGTCGGTTAAACGACAGGACATTGAGCCGGTTGTATCCGGAGATACCCGGGCAGGACAAAATCGCCCGTTCCACCTGAAATGTCGCCTGTTCGGGCACCAGAAATACCAGTGGCCGGTCGTCGTGTTGACGCAAAGCCCCCGCGATGGCATCAATGCACCATCGTGTCTTGCCGGAACCGCTCGTACCGAGGATAAATCGTATCGCCATGCTGTCGTACTCCTGTACCTGTTTGTACCACACACTACGGTTCTTTTCAACCGTTCATAATTTCTTGTGGTGAGCCCCTTTTTCAGCCGATATAATAAGGAATCAATGTCATAAAATACGCATTTGCGAGGAATTGACCTATGAAAAGCCAGAAACATCGTCTGATAATTGCGGGAATCGGTGCCCTGCTGGTTGTTTTTGTATTTATCGCATCCACAATTGCCGAACGGGTCACGACCCGTGAGTACGATGTCACCGTGCCGGCCGTCAAAAGCGACACCCAGCGAATGATCGAGGCCTACGAACGGCTCAGCGACCAATACCTGTCACTGGTGCAAAATCAACTTAACGGCATGACTGCCAATAACCATGATATCCTGGTGCGGCTGGACCGGATCGAAAAGAAACTGGACGATTTGTCGGCCAAAGTTGCCGCAATGAAGTCTGCTGATTCGACACCTCCTGCCAAGCCAGCAGAATCCGCTGCGTCCGCGGAATCCAAAAAGGCGGCTGACTAACTCCTTAGTTGCGGATTCATAGGAAAACAATATGCCCCTGTTGGAAGCGATTATCGCCCTGTTTGTGATTGTGGACCCCATCGGTAATATCCCGGTTTTTCTGAGCGTTACGGCCGGGGTACCGCAGGAAAAACGCCAGCGGGCCTATACGATTTCGGTTGCTGTCGCGATGGGCATCCTGCTGGTGTTTTCATTTACCGGCGATGTCGTCCTGCATAAGATATTCGGGATACAGATTGCAGACTTACAAATCGCAGGCGGCATCCTGCTGGTCATAATGGCCATTGATGACCTGATCTTTGGCTCGCAGCGGCGTCCCAAGACCGCCGAGGATAGCATGTCCGCCGATGAGGTCGGCTGTGTGCCGCTGGGCTGTCCCCTGCTGGCCGGGCCGGGCGCAATCGTCACGACATTGATGATCTGGAAAAATCCGCAGCAGGGTCCTTTGGCGGCAATCGTAGCGGTGGGTGTTGTGCTGATTCTGTTTCGCGTAGTGATGTATTATGTTGAGCAGATTAATCGGCTCGTCGGCAGGCTGGTCATTACCGCAGTGTCCAAGGTGATGCTGGTTTTTCTGGCCGCAATTGGTGTGCGAATGCTGATGGTGGGACTGGGAACGTATTTCCCGATCAAATAACGCCGATTCAACAACGAGGCAACCCCCTGCCGCAAAGACAGTTACAGCACTGTCTGCAATTGCTTTTCCGCACGCAGAATGGCTTCGGTATCTTCAAGTGCAAGCTCTCGCACCAGACTGCTGCGGACGCGAAGCATGCCCATCTTCAAAATCTTTTCTTCCACCGCCCCGGCAATGGCCCGGGCCGTCAGGCGATCCATGCCTTTGTGCGACATCAGGTCATTGACGATGCGAGATTTGTTCCACGGTGAATAATGCGGCTCATCCTCGCCGAAGTCGGGAATGATTTTGACAACCTGAATCCGCTTGCGCTGGAGTTTGCGCTGGAGGCGATGTTCATTCAAAGCCTCAGCGGCATGGGCAAATCCTGTCGAAGCCAGAACCGATTGAATCATCAGGTGAATCTGGTCGGAGGATATCGTTGCGGCATTTTCCGTGCGATACAGATAAAAGGTAATCGCTTCGGCCATTTGCTCGGCAATGGTCAGGTCGTATTCCTGAACCCCCGACAGGGCATTATGGAAAGTCCCCAGAACCTTCGTATGCAGGTAAGGCTCGACCGTGCCATCAGATTTCAGCACTTCGATTTTCATAGATAATCCTCCGTGAATCTGGGCGGCAGCCGCTTCCTGAACCGTCATATCCATTGAGGTCGCTGCATTGTGGATAGGAATTACATCGCCGCGGGGTCTGACCTGCGCAATCAGACCGATTTCATACCATCATTCTTCTTCAGGGACGCCGCTGAATAAGCTCGGCTGTTCTGGGGTGTCGGGCTCAAGGATGGCCTGGCGAACTTCATCAATCAGCGCGCCGGCGTCCGTAAAATCACGATACACACTGGCAAAACGAATATAAGCAACCTTATCGGCTGAACGCAAATGGCGCATCGCACATTCGCCGATGAACCGGGACGACACTTCCTTGTCAAAGTTGCGGAAAATGTCTTCCTCGACAATGTCGGCGATTTCCTGAATTTTTTCAGCCGAAACCGGACGTTTATAGCAGGCCTTCTGCAGGCCCGAGATTACTTTACTTCGTTCATAGGGGACCCGGGTGCCGTCTTTTTTAATGACGCTCAACTTGACGCTTTCCCCGATTTTCTCGTAGGTGGTAAATCGTCGCTTGCATACAAGGCAATGCCGGCGGCGGCGAATAATCCGGCCGCCGTCACTTGAACGGGAGTCAATGACCTTATCTTTGTCTTCCTTGCAGTATGGACATCTCACGGCTTCACCTTGTGGGTATCAATATGTAGTCGTTCACATTATTAGACTCAATATATAGTATGTCAATAAAATTCCATCAAAATTATTCTACATACTGAATATCTTGTATATTTTCGATGTATAAATAAGATAATTTACAGACAGGCAAATCAAGCCTCCGGCTGACTGATGCGCTTGTCCACATAGCGCAGGACCGCACTGGCTGCCCGCTTGACCTCGTTGGTATCCGGCAGCCAGGCGATGATTTGCTTAAAATACCCCAGCTCGACAATTCGGCGAAGCGTTGCCGCATAATAGATATCATACGCCCAGTCAATCTGCAGCAGCTTGACATCATTCATCGTCCGCAACAGGCGATAATCGACCAGCCTGCCGTGTTCGACGGCATCCAGAATCTCCGGCGAGCAGCACGGCTCATCGGGAAATTCAATTTCCAGTTGGAATGTGCAGGGATTCTCGTGATATTGACGGAAATTTTCCATGGCAATGTAATAGATATCCAGCTTGTCGGTGTCACGGATGATCTTGCTGAACAGTGCGGTTTTTTCGTCCAGCCCTTCGGGCAATACCATCTTATTATGATAATCAATTGCCCTTTCGATCCATTGCCTTTCGTGCGGGTCCAGTCCTTCCAGAATCCGTTCCTGACGAATAATCCGCAGACCGATCACTGCGTGATCCTCGCTGGTGGAGTCCTTGTAGGTGCGATATTTTTTGAATTGCTCAAACCGCCCGACATCGTGAAGCAGAGCAACGGTTTCGGCAATACGGGTATCGTTGGCATCCAGCTTCAAAGCCCCGGCCAGCCGCCGTGTCTCGCCGCAGACGCGATGGGTATGACATTCTTTTAACTGGAGATTGTTATTCAGATACGTATCGCCGTCAAGGCTGAAATAACGCTGAATATATCCGCCAAACCACTGTACCAACTCATCAAATTTTTTGTGTTCCATAGACTCTTGATAATAATTAATTATTTTGCATTGGCCTGTTGCCGATAGACAGCATTATATCACAAACCTTCATGAAATTGAATATCTTGTCTGGAAATAAATATAAACCGGATTTTCCCAGGGAAATTCGTGCAAAGAACAAAAATATTGCTATTATTACGTTCGTGGGTAATGGTCGTGTCACATTATTTTATGATTTGGCAAAGGTGACGAGTGAACCCAAACAGATATGCTGTGAGTTGATTTTCAGCAAACTATTGGAGAAAGGACACATAGGGATGAAACAGAATGATTGTGCAACAATAATTAAAGCTTCGTTATTCTGTGCTTTTGTATGCATAGCAATTCTATGGACGGCACAAGCCGCGGCGGTCGAGCTTGTCAATCCATTCCTGCAGGAGGGCAACTGGTACAAGGCTGCACTGCATGTCCACAGTAACACATCGGATGGCGATGTGACTGTGCCGGAGCGAATGAAGCAATACCAAGAAAAAGGCTATGATGTGGTAGCCATCACCGACCACTGGAAGACCAATAAAATTGACGGCCTGTCGGATGAAAAATTCCTTGTGATTAACAGCATAGAGGCCCATCCCAAAGGCAATCATTTTGTGTGTTTGAATCTGCCGGAAGGATTTGAAATCAAAAAAGACCTCGAACCCCAGCATGTCATCGACATGGTCAATGCGGCCGGCGGGGGGGTGATCTATGCTCATCCGTACTGGCTGGGCCACACAATCGACAACCTGCTGGCGGTGGAAGGCTATATCGGAGTAGAGGTTTACAACGGCGTCTGTGAAGTATCTATTGCCAAAGGATACGGCACTGTCCACTGGGATCAGCTTCTAGGCAAAGGGAAGATATTGCCCGCGGTAGCCACCGATGATGTGCATCACAGCGAGAATATCAATCTGGGTTGGACGATGGTCAGGGCCAAAGAGCTGACAACCAAAGCTGTCATGGATTCGCTGAAGACAGGGTGTTATTACGCTTCATGCGGACCGACGATCGAAGAATTCAAGGTGGAAGAGGGAGTAGCGAAGATAAAATGTTCGCCGGCCGTTAAAATTTGTTTTGGCGGACAAACCTCGCATGGTTCGGTTGTAAATAGCCAGGACGGTAAATTGCTGACTTCCGCCGAATGGAAGCCGTCTGAAAAATGTAAATTTGTAAGAGTCGAAGTCATCGACGCCGATGGCAAACATGCATGGACAAATCCAATTGTCTTAAAATAAGTGCTGCTGAATCGGCCCAATAGCATTGAAACAATATATCATGCTATTTCATGGATTGCTGGATAAGTTCTTTATATTAACCCATGAGGAGTAACTCTACATAATCATAAGCGTCCCCGGCATGGGTGTGCCTTTCTTTTGCTTAGGCAGCATATTTTTTTCTTTCAGTCTGTCATTCAGGATTTTTAACCGTCGTTCGCACTGTTCAATCAGTTTGCGATAGTCACTGTTCTGATAGCTCAAATTCTGACTGTTTTGCCGCAAGCAAGATAATAATCCCTCCAGTGTATTTTCTTCGCCGCTATATCGGGGTATATAATAAAACGAATTGGGATCTTCAGGCTGATAGGATTCATAAAATACAAGGGGATCCCCTCCTCCCATGTTCGGACCCATCCCCATTAACATTGGGACCATCGGGGAAATGTTGTTATGTTCTACTTGTTTTTCTTCGTTAAAGGGAGCGTTCCAGACAGGTGAAAATAAACCTTGAGGATATGAAAATATAAAAGCGAGATCATCGGCAGGCGGCGAAAGAATATTATGCTGTAACTCCAGCGCTTCGATGCATGCTGCAAGCCGACGTGTTGTCCATAGAGTTTGCGAAAGCATTTCCGTCAGCTCACGATTCTGCTGATCGATCGCTTCTGTCATCCCTGCGACATACTGTTCGACAGGAACGACTCTGTTATGTTGTTGAAACGTCTGATTGGCTACGCGCAGATGATGAATCTCGTAATACTGCCCCGCGATCAGAAAAATCAAAACCAGAAATGTCACCCCGACAAAAATCTGCCCTTTCATAAACCACCCCTTTCACATACCTTTGTATCCGCTCTGTTCAGCCGTACTTGTGTATGGACCATTTTTAAAATTTACATTTTCCATTGTACATCGTACAATCCACAAAATGGAATAAAATTTCAAAATATTGGAAGGAACCGCAATGCCTACAGTCAGTGATATCATCATTCGAAAACCCACTGCCGCCCAAAGTCAGCAGGCCGCATCGTGGCCGATCTGGACACACAAGGCGGACAAGTTCGACTGGGAATACAATGAGACCGAAAAATGCCTGATTCTCGAAGGCAAAGTCACCATCTATGACCGCCCTGCCACCGGTAAGTCCGTCAGCTTCGGTCCCGGAGATTATGTCGTTTTTCCCGTCGGCCTCAAATGCGTCTGGCATATCCTCGAAGCAGTCAAAAAATACTATGACTTCGAGTAATCCATAATCCCTATATAATAAGGAATGCGCCAATGAAGAAAAAGTCAACAATGTGGATAATCCGCAGCCTGTTTATCCTTAGTTTCCTCGTCTTGTTACCCCCCTGCCTGATCGCAGAAGAACAAGAAGACCAACAGGCTGTCCAGGATGTTCAAGATACAAAGACGCAGGATTCATCTGAAACACTGGCCGTCGCTCCCGACCCTGTCGAAGAAAACCCCAAAGACCTGACCTTTGAAAAGTCGGTGGTCATGCTCGAGGTTGTCCAGCAGGATTGGGACTATAAAACCCCATGGAAGCAATCTGCAATGGCCCGTGGTGTCGGAACCGGCTTTATCATAGATGGAAAACGAATTCTGACAAATGCCCATAACATTAGCAACATCAAATATTTAGAAGTAAAGAAACAGAATGTTGCCAAGCGTTTCCCAGCCAAAGCCGTCTTTGTCGGCCACGATTGCGATCTGGCAATTATTGATGTCGAAGATCCCTCTTTCTATGAGGATATGGTTCCGCTTGAACTGGGCGGTATTCCCCAGGTCAACAGCACGGTAACCACCTGCGGCTTCCCTGTGGGCGGACGACAAGTCTCTATTACAAAAGGAGTTGTGTCTCGTATCGAAGTCGGCAACTACAGCCATACCCAGGCTGATATGCACCTGCTGGTCCAGACAGATGCGGCCATCAACCCCGGCAACTCCGGCGGCCCGGTCCTGCAAAATGGCAAGGTCGTCGGTGTCGCATTTCAGGGATTACAGACTGCTGATAATATCGGATACATGATACCCACAACGGTCATCCAGCATTTCCTGAAAGATATCGAAGACGGCAAATACGATGGGTTTCCCTCCCCTGCCATCGCTGTTTACGAAGGATTGCATAATCCAGCATACAAATACTATCTGAAACTGCCCGACTTTGTTGAAGGGGTCGTGGTGCTGCTGGTCCAAAAAAACAGTACCGCCGAGAAAATCTTACTGCCCGGGGATGTCATCACACAAATCGACGGTTTCAATATTGATAATGATGGCATGATCAAAATTTACGGCCTTTCACTCAATTGGTCGGAAGCCCTGGAAACCAAACAAATCGGTGAATCGGTCGAAATTACCTACTGTCGCGATGGCAAACCCAGCAAAGCTACACTGAAAGCGGCACTGAATTTGCCTATCCTGCCGTGGAGTCTTCAATTTGACAAAAAACCTCAATACTATGTCTATGCAGGACTTACATTTACACCACTCAGTCGAAACTACCTCCAGACATTCGGACGGAACTGGCTTACCGAAATACCCTTTACATTGCGATACCTGTTTCACAATTCCATGGAACTCAACGAGGACCCCAAGCGGCAGGAATATGTCGTCCTTTCTGAAATCCTTCCCGATGAGGTCAATACGTATTGCAATCCCTTCCTCAGCCAAGTGGTTGAAAAGATCAATGGAGTAATGATTTATTCTCTGAAAGATGTCCGGGAACAGCTTTCGAAAACACCCGAGGGTGGTTGTCATCAGATTCGTTTTTTAAACAACGACATGCCCCTAATCCTGGATGCAACCATGGCACAGGATAGACAGGCAGCCATTCTTGAACAATATCAAGTCCCTTCCAATGTTTATATTGAGGAATAATCTATGAAAATACTACAAACCCTGATTATCAGTATTGTTATCGTCGTTCTGTCTTCGTGCGCCGGAACAGAGAAAAAGACTGAGGTGATAAGCACCTCTGAAAAAATGAAAAACAGCCTGGTGAATCTGCGGATTTCTGTTGGCGGGTATGAGCAGTTTCAGCCCTGGAAACAACGCGAAGTAACTCAGCAATCCGGCTATGGATGCGCAGTAGGCCCCTATCTGATTTTGACGACAGCGAATAACATAGCAAACGCAACTATAGTTCAGACAAGAAGATACGAAATGAATGAATGGATTTCGGCAACCGTTAAAACCATTGACTATGAATACAACTTGTGCTTGCTGGAATTGGATCCGAACTCGGCCGGACAGCCTTTTGAGCCGGTAGAGTTTGTTGAAAACTATGCTCAGGGGCAAGAGCACTCTATCTACTGGCTGTCCGGTGGTGGCCATCTGACCGAGGCTCGTGGGATTCTTGACCGGGCACAATGCGAATCTAATCCTGTATCATTTACAGATAATCTCTATTATATACTTACCAATCCTTCTCGCGCAACGGATCAGGCCGAGGTGGTTTGTTGTCAGGATAAAGCTGTGGGCATTGTCGGTTTTTCCGACGAAACAGATTTGTGTGTCATCCCTGCTGAGATGATCAATCGATTCCTGAATGAAGCGCAAGAGCCTGATTATAAAGGATTTGGAATCCCAGGATTCAGTACATCCGCCCTGCTCGACCCTACGGTTCGCAAGCACCTGAAAATGCCTGAAGATATGAAACATGGTGTGTATGTCAGTAAAGTGCATTCTCTCGGAACCGGCTCAAATGAGCTAAAGCCGGGCGATGTTATCCTGTCCATTGACGACAATTCCATTAATCCTTATGGTCGATATCTACATCCTTTATATGATCGTATTGATATGGACTATCTGATATCTCAGAAAAAACCGGGGGACACCCTGTCATTTCTTGTGTTCCGTGATGGGTCGCAAACTACTGTTAATGCTAAGGTTGCGAATTTTAAAGCAGATCAGATGCTGGTACCATTTTATGAATATGGCAAGCAGCCTTCCTATTTCGTGACGGGTGGCTTTGTGTTCCAAAAACTGACGCGGAACTATTTTGCTTTGTGGGGCGACAACTGGTCAGGCAAAGTCCCGCCCCATCTGTATCAATATTATTCAAATAATGCATTTAATCCATCAGAGGAACGGCAAGATATTGTGATTTTAAGTTACGTATTACCTGCTCCTATCAATTTGGGATATCAGGACCTTGGAAGACTTATCGTAAGTACTTGGAATGGAATGAAGATACATTCTTTTGAAGACATCGAAAAAGCTCGTCAATTGAACTCCAGCGATCCGTTTGATGTGATTGAATTTGAATTTAACAGCCCTAAAATCGTTATCCCGCGACAAAATATTGTTCAATATGACACCCAAATAGGACAGATTTATGGGATTACTTCATTAAAGCATATATAATATATACTACATACACTAATGGATATATTAAAGAGACTGTTTCACGTGAAACAGTCTCTTTTTTTATTCCTCCGCTTTTAATATGTTATTGAATTGATTTTTGTGAGTTACCATTCCATCGCATATTTAATTTCCTGTTTCACGTGAAACAATTTTTTAGAATCCGCTGGTTTTTTTATTCATCTTTTGATAAAACGTCCGAAAAGAAACATAGAGAGAATGGAGATAAATTGCTATGGATAATAAGAAAGTTAAAAAGCCTCATTTAGGCAGGGGGCTTGAGGCCCTACTGGGATCAATCACGTTTCCAGCCACTACATCGTTCGCTGAGTCTGAAACGGTCGGTAGCGAAACAAAGCCAAGTTTCCCGCCGGACAAGGCCTTACACGAAAGCACAAAGGAACTTTCCATTTCACTGATTGATCCTAACCCCTTTCAACCCAGATCGGCCTGGAATCAGGAAGAATTAAACAGTCTGGCTGAATCGATCCGTCAAAATGGCATCTTGCAGCCCGTGATTGTACGCCCCACAGGTGACCATAAGTATGAAATTATTGCCGGCGAACGCCGTTTCAGGGCGGCTCAGCTTGCAGGATTGTCGGCCATTCCTGTCATGATTCGAAAGGCTACTGACCAGCAAATGCTGGAATTAGCCCTGGTAGAAAATATCCATCGCGCTGATTTGAATCCTGTAGAACGGGCAAAAGCCTATCAAAATTATATTACAACGTTCAATTTGAATCAAACGGACGCCGCTGAACGCCTTGGAGAGGACCGCTCGGTTGTTGCTAACCACCTGAGAATATTAGACTTACCACAGGACATTAAGGATATGCTGATGGAAGGCAAGCTGTCTATGGGCCATGCAAGAGCGATTTTGGCTCTTCCAACGGAGCAACTCAGAAGAACCCTTGCCAATAAAGCCCTGGCAGGGCGGCTCAGTGTCCGGGAAGTCGAGCGAATCGTTCAAAAATATCTCGATGATACAAAAAAGACAGCACCGCAAAAGAAGGAAAAGGCCGCTCATATAGTCGATCTCGAAGAACAACTTCAACGCATTCTCGGAACCAAAGTTCGTATCGAGTCCGGCAGACGTACCAATAAGGGCAGAATAGTCATCGAATACTATAGTCTCGATGATTTTGAGCGGCTTACAGAGCGTATGGGCCTTAAATCTTCTGATGAACTGATATAACATAATATACAACGTCTATTATAAGGAAATAAAATGAACAAAACATCTCATGATTTCTTGAAAGCATTACTTGAAGCTCCCAGCCCATCGGGCTATGAACAGCCCGCCGCCAAACTTTGGCGTGATTATGTGAAGGATAGCGTGGATGAACTGATTCCCGATGTACATGGCAACAGCATTGCTGTCATTAACCCGGAAGCGGAATTTAAATTTATGCTGGCCGGCCATATCGATGAAATCGGCCTGATGATAACTCACGTAGATGAAAAGGGTTACATTTACACTGCTCAAATCGGCGGCATGGATCCGGCACTGCTTGTAGGGCAGCGTGTGATTATTATGAATGAAAAAGGCCCTGTCCTGGGTGTTATTGGCCGAAAAGCCATTCACCAGATGCAGCCCGACGAACGCAAGAAGGGCGTTGAGATGGAAAATATCTGGGTGGATATCGGCGCCAGCAACAAGAAAGAAGCCGAAAAGCGAGTTTGCGTCGGGGATCCCATTGTCATCGATGTGCCTTGCAGAACGCTCAACGGCGATAAGATTGTGTCCCGTGCCACTGATGACAAGGCTGGTGCGTTTGTTGTGGCAGAAGTTCTTAAAGCATTATCTAGAAAGAAGTTAAATATCTCTGTCATTGGCGTCGCTACCGTCCAGGAAGAAATCGGCCTCCGCGGGGCAATCACCTCTGCCTATCGCGTCAATCCGCAGGCTGCCATTGCGATTGATGTGACTTTTGCCAGCGATCATCCGGAAACCGACCCGAAGAAAATAGGCACAGTAAAACTTGGAAGCGGCCCGGTCCTGCATCGCGGCCCCAATATTAATCCGATTATCGAAAAAGAGCTTTTCAAGGTCGCCAAGGCCAAAAAAATACCATATCAGCTCACCGCCGAAGCTCGGGCAACCGGCACCGATGCCAATGCGATTCAGCTTTCACGCGGCGGGGCGGCGACAGGTCTTATCAGTATTCCGAACCGCTATATGCACACGCCAGTTGAGGTTATCTCCACCAAAGACCTTGACAACATCATTAAACTCATCACGGAATTCCTGATTGCTCATCCTGCAAAGCGGGATTATCGCCCGTAGTATATAAAACAAAAAACCGCGATATCAGTATAGATATCGCGGTTTTATCTGTTAGTTTTCGCTTTTAATTTACTCTCGGGCCTGCTGCAAACCGGAGTCTTTGTCTTTATTGAGCCGGCCGTACTCTTCGATTACATCCATCAGGCGATGCAGGATATTGCGGCCGTCAATACTGACTTCCAGCCCAAGAAACTCTAATCCAAGATAGCATTTACCGGAATCATTAGAGGGTCTCAAAAGAATAATCTGG
>JBDKVE010000151.1:0-2187 GCA_039679345.1 Anaerohalosphaeraceae bacterium | reverse complement strand
CTTACCGTCGGCAGCTTCATCCATCGTGACAGACGCAGTCCCATATCCCTTCGGGCCGGAAATACTCAGATAATAGGTCCCCTCCGCAGGCAGTGACTCCACTTTATACACACCATCCTTGTCCGTGGCAACACTTGTGTTGTCAAACGTACTGGACCATCGTGAACCGCGAATCTGGGTTGAAACTGAGGCGTTTGGGATCGGCTGACTATTCGGATCCACCACTTTGCCCGTCAGTGTCAATCCCGGCTTAACCTGAACATTCATTATCTTGGTCTCAGAATCAATATTCACCACCGCCGCCAGTTTGTTGGTCCGGTCGAGGGCTACCAGCAGAAATTCCCCTTCCGTCCATGACATGTCCTCCGGCGACCAACGCAGCACATAACTGCCTTTATCATCGGTCTTGACCACTGCATCCGAACCACCCTGATTCGGCATAATCTTCATTTCGACCCCGGCCGCTGGCTTGCCGTCCGGCCCAGTCACAATACCAGATATCTTGTTCGATGCCCCCAGAACAACGGAGACTTCCGCGGTCTTGCCCTCCTCGACATCGAATTCCTGATTTTTAAACCGATTTCCATCCTGAAACTGCACACGGTAATGTCCCGGCAGAAGCTGCTTTTCAAAAACGCCATCCTTGTTGGTCTTGCCGCTGACACCCGGCTGGTTATCCTGATTCAAATAAATCTGGATGCCTTCTCTGCCTTTTTCCGTATCGGGGTCCACCGCTTTAATCCGCGCCATCGTTCCCTGTTTGGCCTTGAGCTGAACACCCATATCGCTTTTGAGCTCCACCGTCTGCGGCTCGCAAAGCCACTGGTCGCTTACCACCATAACCCGATAGGTTCCCTCCGCCAAATCCTTCACCGAGAATTGCCCATCGGCATCCGTCTTGATCGGTTTTTGTGTCGGATCAACATCCAGATTGATTCGGGTCACAGACATTGAAATATCCGGCAATGGTTTATTCCTGGAATCCATCACAATTCCCGACAGGATCAAACCCTTGCTCATCGTGAAGGAAATATCCTTCTGGCCGGCTTTATATTGGAATCCCTGCATCGGATTCAGGTCATCACGGGCCGTCAATATCTGCCCCATCCCCGGCTTGGTAATCAGGATCTCCGCCGAACTGCCCGCCGGCAGTTCCTTGATCTCAAACTTCCCATCCGCATCCGTGGTCGCCGTAAAATACGGCATCGGCTCAAAGTTAATCATCATCCTCGGCTCTGTGTCGGCCTGAGCTTTTTCATCGGCAATCACCAGCGCCACCAGCCGCACCTGGGCTTCGGCAACCGGCTTGCCCTGCTCATCCACCACCCGCCCGGCCAGAGTCTGCGGTTCGCTCATATGGAATTCCAGCGGTACACCCTGCTGCCCCATTGTCATCGCCCACGTATAGGCATAGTCCGACCGCTTGGCAACACCGCAAATCGCCTCCGTATCCGAACCAAGGGACACATCCGAGGTAATGCTGTATTCCCCCTGCGGATTGGTCTGGCCCTGTCCCAGCAAATTCATACCCACCGTCCGCGTGGACATGTCCACTGACAGGCGATACAGCTTGACTTCGACGCCGCCGGAGGGATTGCCGTTGGGACATAACGCCTTACCGGTGTAAGTGGCCCCAAACGCAGCCCCGCACAGACCAACTACTACTGCCAATACCACAAGCCGACTTGTCGGCATTCCATACCGCTTCATAAAACATCTCCTTCCACGATCGGAAGATCAATAACGGAATTTTTTATCGTTTCTTTCGCACCTGGGTCACAACCACAACCACGACAATCAACGCAACAATCACCATCACCGGCCAGAGCGAACGCTTCGGAGCAGGTTTTTCCCCGGACGCTTCTGTTTCGGCCCGAGCCTGCGGTTCTGGCGTCGTCGGAACTTGCTTGGCTTCAATCAGCTTGGTATCCGCCAGTACCGGGATTGCCGCCGCCTTCATCGCAGCAAAGGATTTATTCTCCGCCACGGCACGAATCTGCTCCTCATGGAGCGCATAATTATAGATTCGAACATCATCGATCCACCCGCGGAAGTGTCGATTACCATCGTTTTGCGGGTCAAACCCAATCGTCAGCGGTGCATCAAATTGATCCGCAGGATGATTGAATTCATTGACTGCAGTTTTCCATTCCCCGTCGTTCAGCAGGTACAGAGTCGCTTTATCGC
>JBDKVE010000150.1:0-17363 GCA_039679345.1 Anaerohalosphaeraceae bacterium | reverse complement strand
GATGAAGACGGTCGCTGAGGCCTACTTTATGGGCCAACTCCTCCGCTCTCTGACGGCGCTCGAGTTAATGAACCTGCTGATAATACATCGGCATTTCGATATTTTCGACCAGATTTAATTGCGGAATCAGGTTAAACGACTGAAAGATAAATCCAATCCGTTTGCCGCGGATGGTCGAAAGCATATCGTCGTCCATTTCGGAAATGTCCTCCCCCCCCAGCAGATATTTACCACCGGTAGGGCGGTCCAGGCACCCCAACAGATTCAGCAGGGTGGATTTGCCGGAGCCGCTGGGTCCCATGATGGCCGCATATTCGCCTTTGGTGAAATTCAGATCGATACCCCGCAGAACCGGCAGTTCGGTGTGCGCGAGAAAATACGACTTGCGAATATCCTGAAGCTCAACAACGGCCTCGGAAGATTGCTTGGGTGTGTGCGACTGGGTCATGGCCTTGCTTCTGTCTGCGCTGGGGTAGTTTCTGTGTTCTGCCGATTCCGTCGCTGCCCCTGGGGTCTGTCGCCGGGTGTCATTGTGGCGCCGTTGGGGGTATTTTGCCGGATTTGTTCCTGACCCTGTCCGGCAGGACGCTGACGCGTCGGGCGGTCCGTCGCTGTTCCGCTTTCAGGCTGTGCGCCTTCTTGTCGGGGCTGGCCTTGCGCGGACTCCTGACCTTCCATACGACGACGTCCTGTCTGGTTCTGGCCGTCCTGCTGAAATTGACCCTGTAATGGAAAACTATTTGGACGACTTCGATTTTCAGATTGCATGGATTCTGTATTGGGTTGCTCCTGGGGCTGCCCGTTAGTCGGCAACATGTTCGGCATTTCAGGCAGATTTTCAGGCACAGGAGTCCCCTGTTGCTGATCGAAGACCCGCGGCGGGTTCAGCAGAACCGCATCGCCTTCATTCAATCCGGAGAGGATTTGCACAAATTTATCGTTATAGGGGCCGGTCTGAACTTCACGCGCTTCATTGTTTCCCGGCGCGTGGACATAACATACTTTTTTGCCGCTGCGGTTGGACACACACTGGACAGGCACCGCCAGTATATCTTTCAATTGGGCGATAATGATTTCGACCTTGGCCGACATCCCCGGACGAAGCATCTCACCTCCCTGAAGAGCGACGTCGGTCGAATAGATTTTTAAATCTGGATTGGACATAAAGCCGGCCTGGTCGGGCAGGGGGGAAATCTTGGTCACCTGACCATAAAATGTATTATCCGGCATGGCATCCACAATAATCCTCGCCATCTGCCCCAAAACAATTTTATCGACGTTGGTTTCGTGAATCTTGGTATCAACAGCCATCTGGGTCGTATTGGGAATTGACATAATCTCTTCCCGCTCATAAATTTCACGGCCCACTTCAATGGATGTGCGCGACCGACTGCCTCGTCCGAACTGGGTGGCATAGACCACCAGCCCCGGGCATGGCGCTTTAATCACGCTGGCGGCAATCTGCCGCTGATATCGCTCAAGGCGTTCTTTTTCCAGAGAAAACTTGGCATCGGCGCTGCTGAGCTTTGCCACGGCCTGAGCTTCCTGAGAACGGGCTTTGGCAAAAATGCGTTCAAGCTGTCGTTGAGCTTCGATATAATCGCTGAACAGCTTGTGGGCCTCTTTCGGAAATTCATATTGGAAAAATAAATCCAGTGCTGTCTGCGTCCGTTCTTGTGTAATTTTACTTTTATCCGCCTTGAGTTTGTCGGATTCCAGGTCCGTTTTGGCAACATAATTTTTGGCGTAGAGCTTTTCGGTCCAGGTCAGATAGTTTTGGGCAATATAGTATTCAGAACCCGCAACATTGATATCCGCAATCAATTGTCGGTAGGTTTGCAGGGCCTCGCCTCCAAGCTGATTGGGATCTGCGGTCAGTTTCCTGAAATCTTCATCCGTAATCGGCCTGCTGTTGGCGTCGGCGACCAGTTTATCGGCGGCGGACTGGCCAAGATATTTCTGCAAATCCATCAGTCCAAACTTGACCGTCAGTTTTCCCTGCTGGATGTCAGACTCATTTTGATTTTTCTGAATTTCAAGATTTTCCTTGGCGTCGGTTAAATCCGCCATGGCACTGTTGTATTGAATCTGCTGCTGATTTAATTCCTGCTTGGTCGTGGAGGTATCCAGCTCCAGAATCACTTTTTCATCCGCGACATCTTTTTCGGTCAGAATGGTTCCTTCCGGTACAATGTTGACGATGGTGGTCCGCCCTTCCACCTCGGAACGAATCGTCACCGCGTTGCTGGCCTTGATCGAGCCGCTTTCGGTCACACTGATGACCATGTCCTGACGTTTGATGGAATAGGTTGCCTCATTGCTCTTGGTCGCAACCTTATCACTTTGACCATAAAATACCTGCCACAGGCCCAAAAGCCCGGCCAGTATCACAATGGCAATTAAAATCCTTTTGTATCCGATTTTTCTGGTAGCTGCCATAATCCATCCGGTTTAACTGAAAGTACTTCGATATCTCGATAGAAACTTAATTTGGCGATATTGTAATCGACCAGTGTCGAGGTCTTTGAATTCTGTGCCGAAAGCAGGGAGTTTTGGGAATCCAGCACGTCACGAGTCTGTACCCGTCCGGCCTGAAACAGCAGGGAGGTGCTTTTAACCCGTTCTGCGGCCAGGTCAAGGCTGAGTTGCTGAATCTTATACCGTTGAGCGGATTCCACTAAGGAACGATAATTATTTCGAACATCCAGTTTGACATTATCTATTCCGTCCTCGTAATCACGTTGTCGCTGAATCAGGGTAATCAGCGATTCCCGGTAATTGTTTCGCTCGGCCTTGCGGTCAAAGGGCAAATCCAGTTGTGCTCCGATACTGTAGCTTCCGTCGTTAAAACGAAGCCGCCCGGCTTGCCTGTCAGGTGTGGAATCGACATTGGCCCTGGCGACGATATCCAAATCAGCCTGCAGTGCGTTTTCAGAAACCTTGATTTTACGCCGTGCGTCATCCAACTGATCCTTAATGGTCGCTAAATCAAGCCGCAGTGACAACGCAGTTTGGATCGCATCTTCAACGTCAAACTGAGGCTCAACAACCTCCATATCAGAAAGGGCCTGCAGGGCATTGGGGTCAAGCTCAAGTGGGGCATCGGTCGTCATAGCGAGGCTGATTTTAAATGTGTCCAGAGCCTGTTGATAAGTGCGTTCTGCGCCGGCCAGATTGTCACGTGCCTGCAGCATCTCCTGCTTGGTTTGATCCGCTTCAAACATATCCAGCCGGCCGGCGTTAGCCATAAGGTTAGATTGATCGTATGCCAGCAACAGACTTTTATAATTACTTTCTGCGTTTTTTACTCTGTCCAGAGCTTGTATTACACGGTAATATTCGCTGACGATGGTTACTACAAATGACTTGCGATATCGGCTGAATGTACGGATTTGATACAATACATTACGTTCTGCCTGCGTTAAACTTTCCATGACGACATCTTTGCCGGCCCCGCGGAGCAGGGGTTTGCTGATCGTACCGCTCAGGACACTGGCGAGGCTTTCCTGCGGGTCGCCGGTCAGATAGCGAAGCCAATCGGTGGCAATGCTGGTCGAAATCTGGGTTCCATCCTCCAAAAGCCTGTTAAAACCAACCGAGCCTCCTGCCCCAACGGCTTCATCGGCTTCGTTGCGGCTGTAAGTACTGTCGAAAGTTCCAAACCATTTGGTGGCAAAATTATGTCGGAACAGGGTTAAATCCAGTGCCGACAGGTATAACGATTCCTTTTGTTGCTGATAATTCCGGTTTCGAGCCGTAGCAAGGGCTACCGCTTCGGCAAGACTCAGTTGGCCCTCCGGCACATAGTTGGGATCATAAAACAAATCGTTGGGATCTTGTTCCACATCTGAAATACGCGAGTTGGCTCGGGTGCCATGCTCTGCCTTCCACTTGCTGTCTAAGATGCTTTGCACTTCCTTGTCTGCATCTTCTTTGTAACGTTGTGGGGAACATCCCGCCAACCATACGCTGCAAATAGTTGCTCCTGCAAACAAGAAGAGCTGAGTACTGTAAATACTTGGTTTTGAAACTTTATTCAATTTATCAGGACATTGCATATTCGTAAATTTATTAATAGTGTCTGGTTTTCCGTATAATTTCCTTAAGACGATTGGAGCTTTTATTTTGTTGCATAAAAAAGGTTAAAAAACCATTTAAATCCTGAAATTTACATGGTGTAGAAAGTCAGCGAGATTATACATTGGTTCTATCCTGTTGTTGACCGATTATTATTACTATGTTATTGTATCACAATCCAAATAAGTTCGGTACTTTATTCTGCAAAAACATCGAAAAGGAGTCTGTTAAAATGGGAGGTTTTGTGGCAAAAGCTGAGTGCGGCAAACGGAGACAGAGGATTTGACATGACAGGGTGGATCATTTTGCAATGGCTGATAGCTCACATTGAGCTGGCAATTGGGTTCATGGTGGGCGTGGTGTTAATCGCCCATGTGCTGACCCAGAAACGGACTCCATCCGGAACGATTGCATGGCTTCTGGCAATTATCCTCATCCCCTATGTGGGCGTACCTCTCTATGTCATGCTGGGTGGCAGAAAAATGAAGCGTCGTGCGGCAAAGAAAATGACCCCCTCTCTGACTTCTGCTTCCCCGCGGATTAACGTCCCGCGAACCCAGGTCGATGAATTGCTCGAAAGTCATGGGATCCCCCCGGCCACCGAAGGCAACCTGGTGGACATTCTGATCGATGGACAGGATATCTACCATCGACTGTTGTCTATGATTGAGGAGGCTCAGCAGTCGATTTATATTTCGATGTATATGTTTCATCCCGATCAGGTGGGCAAAGAAATCCGAGACAGGCTTGTTCATAAAGCCCAACAGGGCCTCGATGTTCGTGTCCTGGTCGATGGATTTGGTGCCATCCAGACTGGGGGGCGTTTTTTTGTTCCTCTGGTCAGGGCCGGTGGTAAATATGCGTTCTTTATGCATCGGCTTTTCCGCGGTAGAACCAATCTGAGAAATCATCGCAAAATTGTTGTCATTGATAACCAAACCGTCATGGCGGGGGGGACCAATATCGGAAACGAATATATGGGGCCTCTGCCCGACCCCAAACGATGGCAGGATTTATCGTTTATTCTCAAAGGCCCCGCAGTGCGTTCCTATCTGGAATTATTTCTGTCGGATTGGGCATTCACTGTCGGTACCGAGTACCGCCCCGATGTGGCCGAATCCGTGGGCCATTACAGCAGTCCAAACGCAGCGGTGGTCCAGGTGGTCCCCTCCGGGCCGGATGTTCCAGACGATGCCCTGTATGATGCCATCCTGACATCGCTGTACAGTGCTCGCAAAAAAATTCAGATTGTCACGCCTTATTTTATCCCGGATGAGCCGCTGCTCAATGCCCTCCAGCTTGCCGTACGCCGGGGAGTTGAAGTCAAGCTTATTATACCGGCCAAATCCAACCATCCACTCACCGACATTGTCCGTCGTGTTTACCTGCGTGAAATGCAAAGGGTGGGTGCAAGGATTCTCTACTATACGCCCCAGATGGTCCATGCCAAAGCAGTGCTGGTGGACGACACCCTTGCCATGATTGGCTCGGCCAATATGGATTCACGAAGCCTGTTTCTCAATTATGAAGTCATGCTGATTGCCTACAGCAAACCCCAGATCGAATACATCTATAAATGGATTAAACATCTTGAGACATCCTGCATTCAACAGGAATTAAAGGCAGGTTTTGTGCGTAATCTGTTTGAGCATATTGTCCGGCTCTTTTCACCTCTTTTATAGTCGGCAAATCCATTTGATTCATAGTCATTTCCGGGTATAATATCCGCTTTTACGACAAGATTGGATTAATGCTCTATGGAACAAACAAATGATTTCGTAACCATCGTATCGGGACTTCCCCGGTCTGGAACATCGATGATGATGAATTGCCTCAATAAAGGGGGGCTTGATGTCCTGGTGGACAATCTCCGTAAAGCAGACGAAGATAATCCGCTGGGTTATTTTGAGTATGAACCCGTCAAAAAGACAAAACAGGATGCCTCGTGGCTGAAAGACGCTTCCGGCAGGGTTGTCAAGATGGTCTATCGCCTCCTCTATGACTTGCCGCAAGGTTACGAATATCGGGTCATCTTTATGCAGCGGGATATGGCCGAAGTGCTCGCCTCCCAGAAAAAAATGCTCGACCGAAGCCAGAAGTCCGCAGCCGAAGTCACCAATGAACAGATGGCCGCCTTATATCAGGCGGATTTGCAGAAGTTTTTCCTCTGGATTGCCAAACAGCCGCATTTCAAGATGCTGATTATCAATCACCGCGACATGCTGACCTATTCACGAGAACAATGTGAGAAAATTTCCCATTTTCTGGGCGGCCGGCTCGACGTCGAAAAAATGATTCAGACCGTCAATCCTCTGTTGTATCGCAATCGAAATCAGTAAACCGCGGGGAGCTACGTTGTGCGTTTCAGCCAGTCCGCTCCCAATTGCCCGCACGCCGCACGGATCGAACGTCCGCGTTTATAGCGGATGACCGTCTCAATCCCTTCGCGTTCCAGAATCGCTGCAAACTGCCGGATGCCCGCGGCACTGGCGGCAACAAAATCGCACCCGTCGAAGGCATTAAACTCAATCAGATTGACGTTGCATTTGAGAGGCTTGACCAGCCGGGCCAGTAGTCGGGCCTGCTGCGGCGAATCGTTATAATTCTGTATCATGCAGTATTCAAATGTGACGCGTCGCCCCGTATTATCCTGATAATTACGCAAAGCTGACATCAGCTCCTGCACGGGCACCTTTTTCGATATCTTCAGCAAATTCTGCCGGGTTGGATCATCCGGCCCATGCAGCGAAATTGCCAGTCGCGGCTGCAGGGCCTCATCGGTCAGGCGTGCGATTCCCTCCGGCAGCCCGCATGTCGATATCGTAATATGCCGAATCCCAATATTCTGCCCGTCGGCATGGTTAAGCAATTCCACCGACTGTAGGGTGGCATCGTAATTGTCCAGAGGCTCACCCATCCCCATATACACAATATTCTGAGCTTTGCCGACCCTGGCCTGCATCTGGTAAACCTGGTCAGCAATCTCCCCGCTTGTCAGGTCACGCTGATAGCCAAGCTGACCGGTCGCACAAAACAGGCATCCCATCCGGCAGCCGACCTGGGTCGAAATGCACAATGTATTCCGCTGGTCGTCCAGGAGCCGGACCGATTCGATCCGATTCCCGTCAGGGGTCTCAAAGACAAACTTCAGCGTCCCGTCCGGGTCCTCAAATGTTTCAATCAGCTTCAGCGTGGAAATGAAGTAGCCCGCTTCGATTAGCGCAGTCCGAAAAGCCTTGGAAAGGGGGGTAATCTGTTCCAGCAAAGAGACGTTTTTCTGGTGGATAAATGTAAATAAATACTGGACAACAAAGGACTTCTGGCTATACTTGGCAGCCAGTTGTTCCAGTTCATTCCATGTCAGAGATTTCAGGTCTTTTATCATCCCGACATGATAACGGTTTATTTGCTGACAACCAAAGAAAAAGTGTGACCAACAGTAAAATTACATATCTTTAAACGTTGTCATATCGTCGCCCGGGAAATTGTGAATTTCCGTCGAATGACTTTCGCTCAAATCCGCATCGGCGAGGTCTTTGACAAATTCATCGAATTGATTACTCTGAATCTGGTCCCCGTTTTTCTCCTCAAAGGGCTCCAGAGCAGGCTCGATGGGTTTGACTCCGCTGACATCAGCGGGAACACCGTCAATTTGCACCACGAAAGTCACCGGCCCGATTCGCAACTGATCGCCGGGTTTGAGGCGAACTTCCTCTATTTTCTGACCATTAACAAAAGTTCCATTCTTGCTACTCAGGTCACGCACCATCAAACGCCCCTGATCCATGTTAATTTCGCAGTGTTTCCGGGATGCAACAGGGATGGGGAGACATAAATCACAATCTTGCCGACGCCCGATGGTTGTCACGGCACTTGGTAGGTTAAATGGCTTCACAGACCCGTCTTTTTTCAATAACAAAAGATTTACCTGCATTCTGCCTCCCTAAAAAAGTCTTTGAGTACAAAAGGATTATAGCGTATGATTTGTCGCTTCTGCAAGAAAAAAACGGAAATGACGGGATAATTTATCCATAAACCAATATGAAGATAAAAAGTATCTACTATGAATCATAAAGCAGTTTTTTTTGACCTTGACGGGACACTTGTTGACACCCTCGACGACCTTACGAATGCGATGAACTTTGCCCTGAATCTGCTGGGCCAGCCGTCCATCACTCGGGAGGAATGCCGGGAAATGATTGGTAAAGGCCTTGCGGTATTTGCTTACAAAGCCCTGCCTGAAAATGTCAAACATCTCCAACAGCAGCTCATCGCGGAAATGAAAAAACGCTACTTAACCACCTGCTTTGAGGAAACTACAATCTACCCCGGCGTATTGGAGTTTGTTGACCAATGCCGTCAAAAAGGATTGAAATTGGCGGTAATCAGCAACAAAGAACACACCCTGACCCATAAAATCGTCCGGCACTATTTCGGGCCGGAGCGATTTGAGTGTGTTCTTGGCCAGAAAGAAAACATGAAAATCAAACCCGATCCGGCCCCGGTACACTGGGTCATGAACGAATTGGGAATAAACAATCCCAAAGAGGTCCTGTATATCGGTGACAGTGACGTGGATGCTCAGACCGCCCTGAATGCCGGCGTGGATTTCGTTGGTGTCAGTTGGGGGTTTCGTTCAGTAGAGCAGTTGAAAGAAGCCGGCGCTAAAATAATTTTACATCAGGCCGCGGATATTCTGGAAATTCTTTGATTTGGCACTGTCTATATTTCCAGAGTGCATTATCGTTCTGAAAATAGAGATTCATAGAGAGCTGCGATCATGGAAGAACAACAGGATAAGCGTGTCGTGCAAAGCCCGGCAGTACCACCATGGTACTGGCCGTTTCTGTTCCCATTAAATGGAACCGGCCTGGGCATGATTGGCCTGTTTATCCTGTGCAAAATCGTCCTTGGTGCTCTGGCATTTGTGCCGATGCCTCTCATGGGGCTTATTATCCTGATCCTTCATGTCATCGTGACTGCCTATATTTACTGGTATCTGTGCCTGTGCGTTCAAGTCACTGCCGAAGGCCAAACCAAAGCCCCCGATATTCTGCAGGATGATGAAGGCGATTTTATGGATTTAATCGTAAGAATGTTCAGGCTGCTTCTTGCGGCATTCGTTTGTTTTGCGCCGGGACTGATTTATTATCTCTGGACCAGAAAGACAGATGAACTGTTATGGAATATTCTGGCGGCGGGCCTTTTCTTTTTGCCAATGGTTTTATTGTCCACCATTCTGCACGGTTCCCTCTGGGGGCTGAACCCGATTCTGATTGTGCTGTCCATGATTCGCACTCACGTGCGTTATATGCTGCTGGTGCTTTGTTTTTGTATTCCGTTTGGATTATATATTGCGATTGCGATCTACTCCAAACGGTGGGGCATTTGGATGACTTTGCCTGCGGAGGCAATCGCATTATACCTGGCCTATGTCGGATCCGCCATGCTCGGTCGTTTTTATTATCGCAATGAATACCGCCTCGACTGGGCGGTGTAATCAGCCGCGTCGAATCTGGACGCTCTTTGCGTGAGCATCCAGTCCTTCGGTCATTGCCAGCCGGATGATATCATCCGCACCGGCAGCCAGCTTGCAGGCATCGAATTCAATGATACTGCTGGACTTGACAAACTCATTGCTGGTCAGTGCACTGAAAAACTTGCTGGTCTGCCGTGTCGGCAGGGTATGGCTTGGACCGGCGTAATAATCACCCGCAGCCACCGGGCTGTATGGCCCGATGAAGATCGCGCCCGCATTGACTAATTTTTCGCTGACCGCTTTACTCTGGTCGCCGCATTGGACCTGCAGGTGTTCGGCCGCAAACGCATTGGCCCAGTCAATGACCTGATCCATGGTTTTCAAAACCACAATACCGCTATAGGCCAGAAGGCACGCCCGCGTCGCCTCAGACCGTCCCAGTTGGGCTACCTGTTTTTCCAGTTCAGCTAAAACCGCCTCAGCCAGCTTATCTGAAGCCGTCACCAGAATCCCCGCGCCCGGGTCATGTTCGGCCTGACTGAGCATATCCGCGGCCACCCATGCCGGATTGGCCTGTTCATTGGCCACAATCAGCACATCACTGGGGCCGGCAAAGGAATCAATGTCCACCAGCCCATAAACCTCTTTCTTGGCAAGCTGTACCACATCATGGCCCGGCCCGACAATCTTATCGACCTTACGAATCGTCTGTGTTCCCCAGGCCAATGCCGCTACTGCATGTGCACCGCCCAGCCGATAAACTTCCGTAATCCCCAATTCGAAACACAGCCCCAGTATCACCGGGTGAATTCCGCCCTGGTACCGCGGAGGAGAAATCACTACGATATCTTTAACACCGGCTACCTGAGCCGGCACCGCGGTCATAATGACCGTGCTGGGCAGGGGGGCACTGGCTCCCGGAATGCAAACGCCCACACGCTGTAAAGGCCGATACCGAATCCCGGGCGAGGTGATTTTATTGCCGATAAAAATCTCGGCCTGATAGCGCCGAACATTTTCAATCGCCTTTCGCAGCGATTGCAGCAGAGCTTTATCAAGGCCCGCATGAGCTTTCTTGAGTTCCTCCTGCGGGATACGAAACTGAGCCGCAGACAGCTTGACCTTGTCGAATTTTTCCGTATAGTCGGCAACCGCCGCATCCCCTCGATTACGAACCTCTTCGACGATGGCGCTGACACTCTGTGCCAGCGACTTGCGGCTCTGCAAAAAGGCCTGCATGGAATGTTCATCCAGCAGATGTCGGACTTTGCCTTCAAAATCCGACTTGTGATAATGCATCACGATAGGGCGTAAAGAAGAACTCAAAGCAGACTCCATGTTAAGGTGTGAAATTGCCGTTGGAATACGTCCGTTGTGCCCGGTACAGCAGCAGATATTGCCGTCCCTGGCTCCTGGAGAGAATTCCCGAAATCGTATAGCGATAGCGTCCCCTCGCCCGGGCCAGTGTCTCTTCGGTCTTTTCCAGCGTCAGGCAGGGCAGCAGCACAAAATCCGCCGTCTCCACCTTGCGTCCAAAACCATCCGGCCAGAATTGCCGCGTGTCACCCAGGGTGATATATCCGGTCTTGCTGATCAGCGACGCATCCGCACTGGTTATCGCTGTCGTTTCACTGATCTGGGCTAAATCGATCTTGCTTTGCGACCGAAGCAGTTTCATAATATCGCTGGGAATCACTTCTGAGTCCGTACTGTTCGGGTCCGCCGCCGGAGCCGTTTCCACCGGCACTGGAACCGTCTTTTCTGGCTCGACTAACGGCATCACCTGAATCGGAAACAGAAAATTTTCCTTGCGGTACAGGGTCAATATTCCCCAGACTTTAACCCGTACTTCAGTGCTGTCTTTGGCAAACGCCCGGATCTGGTCCAGGCCGCCCGAAGCCAATATCGTCAGCGGAATCTCAGTCGGAAAGATCGTTTTCAAATACTTCAACTCCACATTCGTGGAAAACGTCCACTGGTCCTTGTTGACCTTGTCCTGTCGTGCAATGCCGTCGATGGCATTGAGTACAAATCCTTCCGGCAGCGTTGGCCTGGCCGCATGAGCGATGCCTGCCAGAGTCAATGCCGCAAGGCAAAGGATAAATCGTTTCATAAGCATATCTATACTGATCCTACTTAAAAGTTCCCGGTTCGTCGCGTCTAAAAAGCTTTCAGCCGCCAGCTTCCAGAAACAGCATTATCATCGCGGCTGCGTAGGGCAACGTTACCCCGTGAATACGCGCGGCATAGAACGGCCTGTGGCCGTCGCGGAATAATCATACCCGTTGGGTATATCTCTATTCCATCGAAATTAAATGTCGTTTCAGGTAATCTGCCGCCTGTGCCGCATCCTCCGCGGCAGCGAGGCTGTCTTTGCAGGCCGGATCCGCCTGCTCCATCATGGCCACCAGCGGCTGCCAGAAATCCTGCATTACCACAATCGGCTTATCCGCCGTCTCAAAGCGTTTGTGCTTGTGTTCCCACACATACGCCAGTTCCATCAGTGTTCCCGTCCCGCCGGGCAGGACCAGATAGCCATTGCCGATTTCAACCAGCTTTTTCAGCCGCTGGTCGAGGTTTTCGGTCGATAGTTCCGTACTGACAAACGCATTCGCCTTGCCGCGCCGAAAGGCCTTGCAGGTCACGCCGAATACCCGGGCTCCCGCCCCGGCCGCACCCTGCGCGGAAGCCAGCATCGTTCCGCCGTACCCGCCGTTGGCAATATCAAATCCCGCCTGGGCCAGCGCTCTGCCGGCTTCCACCGCCAATTTAAACACCGCATCGCCTTCGACGGCCTTGCTGGTGCCGAATATCGTAATGATGGGTTTATCGCTCAGGCTCATCGATGCCCGGCCATCATTTTAGTATAGTGCAGCAAACCAGCACGCAGCAGGATATCGCGATCCCGTGCTGTCAGCGCCAGCTTCCCTTTAAACGACTTGCCGCTGGTCTTGTTCTGAATGGTCACTTCATCCTTGCCCTGAATCGCCGTCGTCAAATCCGCAATTGCAATCTCATCATCGGCATTGATTGTCTCATAGTCTGCCGGATTGGAAAACTCAATCGGCACAATCGCAAAGTTAATCAAATTTGCCTTGTGAATCCGCTCGATGCTCTTGGCGACAATCGCCCGCACACCCAGGTACATCGGACACAGTGCCGCATGTTCACGGCTGGACCCCTGTCCGTAGCTTTCCCCGGCAATAATCACACCACAGCGATCCTGGCTCTTCAGCGCCAGTGCCCGCTCCGCAAAGGTTGCCTTGCCTTCTTCATTGAAGCAATTGAACACATATTTCGAATACTGCGGCACATTGGAGCGATATTTCAAAAATGCCCCGGCCGGCATAATATGGTCGGTCGTAATTTTGTCGCCGCATTTGAGCAGTACCTTGCCGTCCAGATGTTCCGGCAGATTTTTCGGCGACTCCGGCACGACAATCGTCGGTCCGCGAAGCACCTGGGCCGCGCCCGATTCCTCCGGCGACAGCGGCGGCAGCAGCATACTGTCGTCAATGAGAAATTCCCGCGGCACACGAATCTTCGGATATTTAATCCCCATCAACTGCCGCAGGTCACGCGGGTCGGTAATCTCACCCATAATCGCCGAGGCCACCGCCGTTTCCGGGCTGACCAGATAGCACATGTCGTTTTTGGTTCCCGTCCGCCCGGCAAAATTCCGGTTGAATGTCCGCAGCGACACCACGCCGTCAGCCGGCGAGAACCCCTGCCCGATACACGGCCCGCACCCGGATTCGATAATCCGCGCGCCCCCGGCAATCATATCCGCCAAAGCCCCGTTGCGGGCCAGCATCTCCAACACCTGCCGGCTGCCCGGGGCCACGCCGAATTCCACCATCGCATCAATCTGCTTGCCGCGCAGCACCTCGGCCACCAGCATCATATCCGTATAACTCGAATTCGTGCAGCTTCCGACAATCACCTGCCCGATTTTCAGCCCCTCGATATCCTTAATCGCCTGAATATTATCCGGCGACGACGGACACGCCGCCATCGGTACGACTTCCGAAAGATTAATCGGAATCACCCGTTCATACTCCGCCCCCGGGTCTGCAAACATCGGCTGGTATTCCCGCCCACGATCCTGCGCGTCCAGAAACGCATGTGTCAGTTCATCACTCGGGAAGATACTGGTTGTAACGCCCAGTTCCGCACCCATATTGGTAATCGTGGCCCGCTGCGGCACCGTCAGCGTCCGCACGCCCGGCCCGAAATATTCCACCACACAGCCGACATTGCCCTTGGTCGTCAGGATGCTCAGCAGTTTCAAAATAACGTCCTTGCTCGAGACCCACTCCGGCAGCTTACCGGTCAATTCCACGCCAATGACCTTCGGGCACGTCAGATGAAACGGCCCGCCGCCCATCGCCACCGCCACATCCAGCCCGCCGGCTCCAATCGCCAGCATCCCCATCCCGCCGCAGGTTGGCGTATGCGAATCGCTGCCCAGCAGCGTCGCACCGGGATGGGCAAATCGCTCCAGATGCACCTGGTGACAAATCCCGTTGCCGGGACGCGAATGCCACGCCCCGTGTTTGGTCGCTACCGTCTGCAAATATAAATGGTCATTATGATTTTCCGACCCGAACTGGGCCATATTGTGGTCCACATAGCTGACCGACACCTCGGTTCTCACCCGGCCGGTCCCCATCATCTCAAACAGCAGAAATGCCGTCGTTCCCGTAGCATCCTGCGTCAGCGTCTGGTCAATCCGAATACCAATAGGATTGCCCGGCTTCAATTCGCCTTCGACTAAATGTTTATGTAAAATCTTGTATGTCAATGTCCGATTCATCGTTAAGCCTCTGCAAAAACAAAAGTTACGGTTTTCTTCACGCACTTTGTATTCGATTCTGCTTCCTTCAATTTACCACAGTACCGCCTGAAAAACAACGTTTTTGCACAAAAAACCCCGCCCAAAGAACCGCCGTGGAAATCCCCCCAAAAAGCCGCCATAAATCCAATGAACAAATATTTGTTCTTGATTATTCGTCGCAAGGGGCTGTACAATCCGCTCGCGCCGGATAAGATTCCCGCTCAGAAGATGGCAAATAACGACCAGCACACGTCGCAAAACGGTCGTGGGAGGCATGTCCACCCTGTGCAAGGTCAAGACAAAGTAAGGAGAGCAATCGATGTCAAAGAGTTTCCATTGGGAGTATTGGGTTATAGGCAGTCTGGTTATAGCGGTTGTCCTGTTTGTGTCACAGCGTCTTTTTGCGGCCGCACAGCCTGCGGGAGCTGCCCAGTCGGACAATCAGCCCGACAAAGTGGACCTCCGCCCGGCCTTCCAAAAAATGGAACTCGGCCCCCGGGTTCAGGGCAATCGCAACACCTGCTCGGTCTTCACCGTGGCCGGCGCCATCGAGTACGCCTTAGCCAAAAAGCAGGGCAAGCCAACCCGCCTCAGCGTCGAATATCTCAACTGGGCCGCCAATGATCACCTGACCGCAAAAACCGACGGCGGCTACTTCTCCGACATCTGGAAAGGCTTTCTCAACCACGGAGCCTGCTCCGAACAGGATATGCCGTATCAGGACAAATACAACCCCGAGCTTGCCCCCAGCATCGAGCTTCGGACGCTGGCCGCCCAGGCCCACACCGCCGACCTGCGTCTGCACTGGATCAAGGAATGGAACCCCAACACCGGCCTGACCGATACGCATCTGGCCCAAATCAAACAGGTCCTGGGCCGGCAGTGGCCGGTCTGCGGCGGCTTCCGCTGGCCCAAAAAGCCCGTCTGGACAGACGACGTCCTCAATACTCCGCCCGCCGACGGCGTCATCGACGGCCACAGCGTCCTGCTGGTCGGCTATCGCGACGACCCCCAGCAGCCCGGCGGCGGCCTGTTTGTCTTCCGCAATACCAACAACGGCGGTCGCGAAGGCTGGATGACCTACGAATGCGCCTGCGCCTACATGAACGACGCCGTCTGGATCGACTACCCGACCGACGAAAGCCAACCCCGTTTCGCCCCCACGGTCAACGAAATCCTCGGCCCCGAGAGCCTGTTCCCCAAGGGCCGCAATCGCCGCGTCTCCAGTAATCAGCAGCCCGGCTGGCATACCGAAAATCTCGACATGAACTGGATTCTGCCCGGCCAGTCGGTTAACATGCCCATCCTCGAAGGCCCCGGCGTCATCACCCACATCTGGTTTACCAGTCATTCCGGCTGGGTAGGGGAGCTTAACTCCCTGTCGCTTCGCATCTATTACGATGACGACACTGCCCCGGGCGTCGAAGTCCCCGTCGGAGATTTCTTCGCCGTCGGCCACGGCAAACCCGCCGTCGTCAACAGCATCCCCGTCCAGGTCTCGCCCACCGGCTCGCTGACCTGCTACTGGCGGATGCCGTTCCGCAAAAACGCCCGCATCGTCGTCACCAACGACAATCCCGACCGCTCGACCGGCCTGTACTGGCAGGTCGATTGGATGCAGTTCGACGAACTCCCCGCCGAAACACCGTATTTCTACGCCCGCTATCGCCAGGAATACCCCGCCGTCATGGGACAGGATTACCTGCTGGCCGACCTCGAGGGCAGCGGCTATTACGTCGGCACCGTCCTGTCGGTCACGCTGGCCCAGAATGACTGGTTCGGCGAAGGCGATGACTTCTTCTACATCGACGGCGAGCAGGTCCCCAGCCTGCAGGGCACCGGCAGCGAAGACTACTTCAACGATGCCTGGGGCTATCGCGTCCGCACCAGCCCCTGGTTCGGCCAGCCCGCATGGCAGGGCGATACCGCCGGCGACTGCGGCGTCTGCTACCGCTGGCACCTGCCCGACCCCGTGTATTTCACCAAGTCGCTCAAAGTCGCCATCGAACACAAGGGCAACCTCGAATCCGCAGAAGACGGCTTCTTCCTCGAACGGCCCGATTTCTTCAGCAGCGTCGCCTTCTGGTATCAGACCGGAAAACCCAAAACCACCTTCCCGCCGCTGCCGGCCTGGAACCAGCGCCGCGTCCCCTGGCAGCAGCATCACCTGGTCAAAACCTATCGCTTTGCCAAATCCACCGGCAAGGCCGCCGTGGGCGTCGAGGCTCAGGGCTTTTTCGGTGCCCGGCCCGTGCTGACCTGGCCCAATACCGAACCCGGCGCCGTGCTGACGCTGCCGTTTGAACTGCAGGAAAAAGGACGCTTTGCCGTCCGGCTGACCGCTGCCTCCGGCCCCGCCAATGGGACTTATGATATCCTGATTGACGATACGAATGTTAAAACCGCCGATTTCCGTGCCGCTGAGTCCGGAGAGCTGGATGTAGTCCTCGGCACCCATCAACTCGACAAGGGCAAACATACGATTGCTTTCCGGGCTGCCGACTCTGCCGAGAAGGCCGGGCCGCTGGGCGTCGAAATCCTGCGGCTGCTGGCCCTGCCTCCCGAGGCTCAGCGACCCGAAAAGACCCATCACGAGGCCCACTATGTCCGCTTGGGCATCGGCCGGGCGATTTACGCCTACCGGCTGGCATTCGATGAAGTGCCCGAGTCGCTGGAGATTCTGGTCGAGAAGGGCTTCATGCCCGCCCGCTATTTGAAGGATGAAAACAACCTCCCGCTGAAATCCTGGAAAGAGGGCGACGCCCTCACCGTCGAAAGCCCCGGCAAAGACCACTGGAAAAAATCCTGGACCGGCCTCGACGCCCGCCGCTGATATTATGTTTTAAATTAGTAGGGGCAGGCCCCCGTGCCTGCCCTTTTTTGTATTCCAGCGTTCTTAGGTTCTTGTGTTCTTTGGTTCTTGATTCCGCCCCCGTGTCCTTCTTTGTCATTCCCGCGCAGAGCCTGTCC
>JBDKVE010000149.1:0-34424 GCA_039679345.1 Anaerohalosphaeraceae bacterium | reverse complement strand
GAATCCCCCGGAACACCTCCGGCTTGGCAACCTGCTGCTCGATAAACTTGCCTCGCCCCCACGCATCATCGCCAAGTCCCTTGCCCTGCGCCAGTGGATGCCGCCGGTCCAGAAAGTCATATAATGACAACTCCGCCCGCCCCCGCAACATCCCCGCCACCGACAGCAGACCCAGCGGACGCAGCCAGAAATCATACGCCGCAAAGTCATAAATCGGCGGATTCACAAACAGACATTTCGCTTTTCCATCCCGCATCGGCCCGCGTCACCTTCGCTCTGCGCATAAAAAATCCGGACAGAAGGTGGGTTTCCACGCCTGCTGTCCGGCCGTTGTCTATCGTATCAAAACGCTTACGCGGGATTCGAACTGAAGATCCGTGCCATCCGCTCTGATTTCTTCCGTTTCCGACGGCCTTTTTCGGAGGGCTTCTCATAATACCCATTCCGTTTGATGTCACGAATCAGACCCTCTTTTTCGCACATCTTCTTGAACCGCTTGATCATCTGCTGAACGGATTCACCAGTACGAGACTTCACTTTAATCATAATATCGTTCGACCTTCCCTTTGCTATCGCGTAAACAGTATCTAACTTATCTTCAATCTGACTGAGAACACACAATTTTATGTTTTTCGAGCCGGGATGCAAGTAAAATTTTCGGCTTTTTTACCCCCAAAATTACAAAAATTCCCCTGTTTATTTAAAGATTTTCCATGCCCACTATTACCACTATAATATCTCTACTATCCTCACGTTCTATAGATGAACCTGTTTTGCTGTTGTATAAACCCGCTCCCCGTGCACACGTTTTCACGTGCCCCGGGACTTTCGGATCAAACCATCATGGAATATTGGGTTTTACGGTCGAATGCGGCGATACGACAGGTTTTTGCGACTGAGGGTTCCGGTCGCGGTGCACATGACAGTACTCTTCATGGTTATAGATACTCAGAATATTCGTGCAGTTCGGAAACTTGCATCGCCTATCCATGGCCGAGGTTTTCAGCATTTTTCCCATTGTTACTCCCACAGGCTCAATTTGCCCGACAAAAAAATTGGTAAAGCAGGTTGTCTTACTCTGCGGCCTAATGATGTTCTATGAGGCGGTATTCGTCTGGTTTGTATTTACATACTCTACCACATTACCCCTACCTTGTCAAATAATTAACAAAACCCCCTCAAGCCCCAAACCAACGCAGGCCGCCCCTTTCCAGTATCCGTACATCTTTACATGGAAAATTGAAAATCGTAAATGGCAAATTTTATCCCCTTTTTACCGCCCGATACATGGCAATAATCCCCAGTTTCTTGCGGACCTGTGTAATGTCGATAAATCCCGCATCAGACATGATGCACGGCAGTACCCCATCCATATTTTCCTTGATAGCCTTCTGTATCAGCAGGAGATATCCCGCATAAACGACCGTTTTGGCCAGAAAATTGTCGGGCCTGTCGATATCGATGGTCACAAGCACTCCCCCCGGCCGCAACACACGCCAAGCCTCTTTCATTGCCTCAGCCTTCAAATCCATCGGCAGATGATGAAAAAACATGCTGCTGAAATATAGATGAAAGCTTTCGTTTTCGAACGGAAGCCTCTCTGCTACCGCGGCCTGAAACCGGCAGGTCATTTTTTGCCCGCTCCCGGCCAGGTGACTCTGTGCAACCTGAATCATCTTTTCTGCCGCATCAATCCCGACAATATACCCCGGCTCTTTGAGCAGTTTGGCGATCTCAAGGGTCATCCTCCCCGTGCCGCACCCGGCATCCAGAATTCGGTATCCCGGTTGAATATCCAGGCAGGCGATGGCCTCAGCCCTCATTTTCGACTCATATCCAAACGATAGAATGCTGTTGACCGTATCATAAACTCCCGCCGCGAAATTAATCGTCCTGCCCCGTGTTTTCAATATTGTTTTGTCCACCACCATATGATCTCCTGCAATGTCCCGGCGTTGGCATCTTGTCCCCGTCGTGTTACAAGGAAAGCTGCCCTCGCAGACTACCCATAATCTTAACACCAACCTCCATCCCAGGCCACTCATTTCCTTCATGGTACGGGCAACCCGCCGGTCGCCCACAATTGACAGCAGCCCGGAGCGCAAGCGACGGGATTTATGGGCGTCGATGTGTGCTTAGACCTCGCAGAGTTCGTATTGGTTTTCGAAATTGGGTTCGTTTGGTAATTCTCGATTTTCGATGGACGATTGAGGATTGTCCAAATTGGGTTTGATTTTTTTGACGGGATTTACGGGATTAACAGGATAAAGGTGGAAATAAGGGAAAAGGAAAAGGGGAAAAGGAAAACACAAGGAAACCGCCTGCGGCGGTTGCTGAGTTAAAAATACACCACGGCCAAGCTCCGCTTGACCGATGCCACCCTCACATAACCCTGTGCCCAGATAAGGGGTGGCAGTCTGACGGAGTCAGGCTGTGGGCGTTGTCACTATTCCCACCCCATAAAACAAAGGGCAGGCACGGGGGCCAGCCCCTACGGCGCGTGTGACAGGTTGTTTTTGGTTGTCTTTGCGTGTTATTCATTTTTATGTGCCTCCATAGAGGGGGCGGAATTGCGTTTTTTGTTCGAAAAATTGAAATATTTCGGGGCGTGAGTTTTTATAAGTGCTGGCCGGGGAAGGAGAAGAAAATTTTCATTTTTTTGCAGAATAGCAAGATAGTGATAGCGTAATTTATGCTATTTGGACAAGAAGGATACAGAATACAAGGATACGGGGATACAAGGGGGAAAATTCGAAATCCGAAGCACGAAATTTGAAACAAGGGGAAGGGAATTGTTAATTTACGATTTTCAATTGCATCAATAGAAACCAAGAAAAATCTTTCTGCATAGCTGTTTTATTCTTTTAATCAAAAGAGTCCTAAAGATGATGAATACCTATTAAATTAGGTATTTATACTGGTTTTTATGAAAGTCCGGCAATTGTCATTGATTGGCAGGGATTAAAAAAGGTACAATGGGGAAGGTTTTATTTGGGACATAAAAAAGGCATTTAATTAGAGGATAAAAAGATAAAAACCACCTATTCGATCCTTGTCATAGCTGCTGGATTCGGACTGGGCTTGTGTGCCGTCTGTACTGGTAAAACCATCACCGTCAATGCTGCTGGCGGAGCTGACTTTACCACCATCCAGGATGCTATCAACGATCTCAACACCATGGATAGTGACGAAATCGTCGTCGCACCAGGGACGTATTGTGAAGCCATCAATTTCCTTGGTAAGGCGGTACAGCTGTACAGCAGCGGCGGGCCGGAGATAACTGTCATCGACGGCACCGGCGCCTATCACGTCGTCCAGTGCATCAGCGGCGAAGGCCCCGGTACCATCCTGGAGGGTTTTACCATCACGGGCGGTAACGCCAGCAGCGGCCCCTCGGCTGGTGATTACGGCGGCGGCGGGATGTACAACGACAACAGCAGCCCGACGGTGACCGGCTGCATCTTCACAGGAAACTTATCCATCTTTGGCGGCGGGATGTACAACCTATCCAGCAGTCCAACGGTCACCCACTGCAACTTCGTCGAAAATCGGGCCACCTACGGCGGCGGGATGCACAACTCCAGCAGCAGGCCGACCGTAACCCATTGCGTCTTCAGCGGCAACTCGGCCATAAACTCCGGCGGCGGGATGTCCAACTCCAGCAGCAGCTCGACCGTGATCGGCTGCACCTTCACAGGAAACTCGAGCACCTACGGCGGCGGGGTGTCCAATACATTCAGCAGCCCGACTGTGACCCACTGCGTCTTCAGCGGCAACCTGGCCTCCAGTTCCGGCGGCGGAATGGACAACTGGGACGACAGCAACCCGACCGTGACCGGTTGCACCTTCACCGGAAACTCATCCACCTTTGGCGGCGGGATGTCCAACATATCCAGCAGTCCGACGGTGACCAACTGTACCTTCAGCGGCAACGCGGCCTCCAGCTCCGGCGGCGGAATGAACAACAGCAACAATAGCCCGACGGTGACCAACTGCATCCTCTGGGGCGATACGCCAGATGAGATATTCAACACCGCCAGCAGCCCCGTCGTCACCCACTGCAATGTCCAGGGCGCCGGCGGCACCGGCAATATTGATGCCGACCCTCTGTTTGTTCATGCGGCCGGCGGCAATCTGCGGCTGACATTCGGTTCACCCTGTATCGATGCGGCCAACAGCGTTGCATTGCAATCTATACCGTGGTCTGCATTCGACCTGGATGACAGAACTCGTTATTATGACGTTGTTTCTATATCGGATACCGGTGCGGGCTTTTATACGTATCTCGACATGGGCGCCTATGAATTTCAATGTAACGGGTCAGAAGGCGACATCACCTGTGACGGCGTGGTGGACCTGCAGGACCTTGCGATCCTGGCTGCCCACTGGCTCCAGGGTGTCTAAGATCGGCGAGATGTGACAGCCATCCCCGTATCTACACGGTTCTTCGTTTGGCTTTAGGCGGGATGGTGCTGCGAGGACATAGATGATAATATAAGAATACAGGGAGGAAAATCCGAAGCACGAAATTCGAAACAAATTGGAACCACATATTTCACAGATTACACCAATTAGAAATACAGAAGGAAATACAACTTCAAAACAAGGGAGGGGGAATTGTTAATTTTCCATTTTCGTTTTTCCATGGAATAGAAAGCAATTCAGGATATGGGTGGCGACGGATCTATTTTGAATCCTTTATGATAATAGTGTTTACGGTCTCTACGTTTAGCAGTTTCATCCTCTTATTCAAAAGAATATAAAAGATGATAAATATTCCGCGTGGGCACAGCCTATCCCCGACTAGCGACTTGTCCTGTATTTTTTGACTTACTCTTTGAAGTCATCAAAGAAACTGTAATCGATATCGTATGTAGTCTTTGGGTTCAAGCCCAATTCAAGTTGCTCAAACATACTGATTAACATTTCTCCATCAACCAACTCGATTGGTGGGACACCGTCACGTATAGCTTCTCTTTTGGCATCAGCTGTATATGTTCCGGTAGTAATAATGATTCCTTTATCTGCCCGCCCCATCATGGCACCTCTGAAGTCGCGAACTTGGGGCGCACTGACTGAACCTGAATAACGTTTGCTCTGGAATAGAACTTTGAAACTTACAAAAGGATTGATTTGAAGAATGCCAATCCCGTCTATCCCTCCATCACCAGTTCTACCTGTTACAACTACTTCCTGAAAACCAGATTCCCTAAGTAAACGCTGGCACAATTTCTCAAAACCAACGGGAGGCAAGGAAAGGATAATGTTAAGCAATTCATCTTTGTAATTTGACCGATCGGCAAGTAATGATGCTTCAACATTTTCTTCTTCAAAAGGACCAGGGGTGATTTGGGTAGAGATTGTTTTAGGAATAATATTTCGAGATTGGTTCTGGACCTCCTTTATTAGTTGGTCAATTTCCGTTTCTGTAAACAGTTGTTCTCTTTTTCTACATTTATCCGTAAGTGACCAGACGCCACGTTTTGATGAATCGATATACCCTGCTTTAACAAGATAAAATCTTGCCCAAGCTACTTGATTCTCATAGCGAGAACCACCACTTTCTCTATTTTCGTTCAGAATTTCGTCAGACAGATTAAGAAGCCGAGCAATATATTTATAAACCTCTTCGGGTCTAGCAGAGCCGCCTAGTTCATTTATCGCCTTGAGAACCGGATTTATATAATCTCTGAATTTTGGATTAGCCACTTTTATTCCTCATATAATAAGATATCTGTTTTTTTGCCTAACAACCACTCTTCAATGCTCATCCAATTTATTTCAGCTCTACTTGCCCATACGTAAAGTCGGGAGTTGTCATGCGGATATTGTCGGGGGACATTTTTATGATGGCATAGTCCGGCGAGGCGGGGTCGGGGAAGTAGTCTTTGAGGGCGGGGACGGCTTTGTACAGCCAGAGTTTTTCGGCATTGTCGGTACTGATTGTGCAGGGGCCGGCGATACGGACATGCTTGCCGGCGGCGTCGCAGAAACAGTATTCGGCATGGGGCAGTTTTTTGAGATGAGCGACTTTGTCGGATGCGGCAAAGGTGGCACACCATAACTGGTTTTGGTTCCAGGCGAGGCCGGACATGGGTCTTACTCCGACGGTGCGGCCATCGGATGTAGCAAGCATACCCCACGGTACTTGACGGGTGAAATCTTTGACATCTTTGAGGTTCATAGATATTCTCCTTAATTCCTTCAACTTCTGGGGGTATTATATATTTCCTGTCGGGATAAGTAAATATGATTTGGGGAAATATTTATGGGGGGCAAATCTGGATTCCCGCATCCGCGGGAATGACAATGCGTGGCACGGGGGCGGGCCCCTATGAGAAAAAGGCGACCACGGGTGGCGTCCTACTTATTCTATAGTTGTGAATGTTGACCCCCTCGAACTTTGCGAGGTGTAACGATAAAACCGGCCAAACTTAGGCATGAATATGCTTGACCATTTAGGGGGATGCTGATACTGTATGGGCAGATTATGGTATTGAATTATGACATTTTGTTGCGTGTGGTTGGCGGGCTGGCGGGGGTTTACCTGCTGTTGAGCCTGTTCAACGTGCACTGGATGACGCGGCTGCGGACGCTGGGGGCGATTCTGGCCGGACTGGTCCTGGTCGGCTGGCTGGGCTGGCCGCTGGTTCGCCCCGAGGATCCCTTGGGTGCGATTTGCCTGGTCGATGGCATTGTCCCTCCGTTTAACGGGCTTTGGCTGTGCGTGCTGGGATTTGCGGCCGGGTTTGCCGCTTACTGGATAGGCTACCCCAAAGGCCTGACGACCGCCCCGCTGGCGGTTCCGGCCGGTTTGGCGGCGTGGTGTTTTGCCTCCGGCGATATGCGAACACTGCTGATTACCAATTCCACCCTCGTAGAACGTCAGAAAGTCTATGCGATATTGGGCTGGGAGGGATTATTCTGGCTGCTGCCGGTACTTGCAGGGTTGCTGGGTGTCCTTGCCGGATGGGCTTTGCATAAAAAGCAGATGCCGGAACTGACCTATAAGAAACTGTCCGATGATGGCAAGCCGCTGTATCTGCTCATTGCGGCGGTCGCGTCGGTGGTCGTGGTGCAAGTGCTTATTTCCATCCTGGCTCAGGATGTCAGACAACAGGACCCCCAACTTGGCCAGGTCGTGGGCCAGCCGGGCAAAGGTCAGGTTGCTTTTGCGGTCTTCGTTGCATTTTTAGCGGCTGGATACGCCGTAAAGTATTTTGCAAAAACAAGTTATATCATCCCTACCCTCTGTGCCGCCATTGCGATATTCCTGGCGATGCGATATGCGGCCAGCCCTGCGGTGGCCGAGCAGATGACCCGAAACTGGGCGGTTGCCTATTTTCCCAAGGCCATTTGCGGCATCCTGCCCCTGCAGATGGTCGCCTTCGGAGCATTGGGAGCTTTTACGGGCTTTCAGTCGGCCAAGAAGGTCATGGAAGCCCCAAAAGAAGCTTGATTAGGTCCGATAATTTCCCACCTTTCCAAAACTGCCAAAATTGCAACTTTTTTTCAAATAATACTATAACTACTTACATATAAATGTGTTATAATGAAGTCCGTCAGGATTATTTGAAAAATAATACAAAGCCTCTTAAAAAAGCATTACTTAAGCCGACCCGAACTGCCGAAAAATGTTGTGCCGGGCAGAAACCGGGATGTCACCTGTGAAAAAACACCTGCCCGGATGCGTTTGTAAGACGTATCAATATTAGACCGTTGGATTTTGAGCTATACAGGATTCAAAACAGCGCGGTCAAGGAGACAAGTATGCTGGTTTTAAGCAGACAAAAGGATGAGTCAATCATGATCGGTGACGAGGTGGAAATCACCATCGTCGATGTCCGCGGCGACAAGGTGCGGCTGGGCATCTCGGCCCCCCGCTCGGTTGCGGTCCACCGAAAAGAAATCTACCTGGCTATTCAGAAAGAAAAGCAGCAAAGTCAGGACTCAGACGCCCACAAGGATGCGGGCGATGCGGACCCTCACGCGGTCAACTCCAAGGCCTCCTAAGCATTACACCGTTCACACGATAACCTGTCGGGCCCCCGTCCTCACGTTGACGATGGGGCTTTTTTTTGCGCCCATAAAGCATCACACACTATTACCCAACCACTAACTTCATGTACACAAAGAGCTTACGGTTTCATGTTTAAGGTAATCAACTCGATGAATTCCTCGGCATTGACGACCCGGACACTCGGGTCGAGCAGTTGGATGGTGTCATGGATATCATTCATACCTTTGCTCCAGGCGTGGACGGTGACGGCGGTGTAACCCTCAGGGCGGGTTGGGTCTTTGGGCAAGGCATTGATGCTCTTGGCCAGTTCGGCGGCGGTGGGCCGGACGGCGGAGTAAAAGGTCTCCTGGCGAAAGTCGAATCGCGGTGTCACCATGGGCTTGTCATCAAACCAGAATATCTTGCCGCCGTGCGGGGCGTATTGGATGTATTCGAGGTAAATCAGGCCTTTGACCTGATCGAGGGCGGTAAACCATTTGGCGGTGTCGTAGTAGGCATTGCTCAGGGGCTTGTCGGGCAGGAGGTAGTCAATGAGCAGCAGGACCTGCAGGTCGGCCCGCTTCATCCAATCGCCGACGCGTCTGGCACTGGTCTGCATGTAGGGGGAGGATGCGGGATAGAAATAGCCGGGGCCGCAGTAGGCGATGAAGGCGTCTTTGGGTGTGGCGGCGCGATACCACAAATCGACGCCATTGGGAGATAACTCCACCAGGGCCGGGGCCATGCCCCATGTCATCGGGAACTGGCCGCGATGCGGATTGGCATAGAACTTTCGCGATGAGTAGAACGACTTGGTGCCGATTTCGGTGAGGATGTTGTCCATGTCGCTCATGATGAAGGTGACGTAGTGAACGCCGGTTTCTTTGACGGGCGGGGTTCGAGTGACTTTTTGTGTGAAGGTCTTGTCTTTGAGTGCCGGCCCCATGGCAGCATGAACGGACAGGTTGAGCATCCAGTCGCTGGGCATCTGAAAGAGACCTTCTTCGGAGTGCAGCTTGACGGACAGGCCTTCGTCTTTGGTGGAGGCATCGAGCCAGCCGTAGACTGGCGAACTCGGGGCCATGCTGCGATAGACCGCCCGCGAGACGGATTCATCGTCATACCACCAGGACAAGGCGCGGGTGGCGGCGGCCCAGTCTTTCAGGTAAGGGGCGCTGCGGTGAAAACGGGGGTTATTGGTGTGGACGATGAGGAGGTCGTCGTTGAGGCGGTCGCGATAGGTTTCATAGACCCAGCGGCAGTCTTTGCCGCGTACGTCCAGTGCTTTGATGTAACCTTTGGCGATGGCAGTCGGCTCAAGGGCAGTATCGACTGCGACAGCATCCAGCAGCCCGGCCATGGTGGCGGCGGCGGACAGCGACGGCCGGTCCCGCAGGTCGTAGAGGACGTAGGTGCCGCTGGTCCAGGGCTTGAGGGCTTCCAGCAGGCCGGCACAGTCGCGGGCCATGCTGCGGTCAAAGCGAATCTTGTACTGCTTCTGGAAATCCTCGACGAAGGTATTGTCGCCGGCGTCGATCCAGAGACGGGGTCGGTCCTTGCGGGCGACGACGCCCTGGAGGGTCTGTATGGCGATAAACTGGTTGTCTTCGGAGCCGGGGCCTTTGGTGAAGACGTAGAGGGTGTCGTTTTCGGATAAGGGCTTGATGTCGGCGTACAGCGGACTATGCTTGATTTCCCGGAACAGCGATATGGCATCGATGAAAAGGGCTGCGGGGGCCGTGGTCTGAAACTGGATATCGACATAATACGCGGCGACATCGGCGGTTAATTCGTGGGTTTGTTCGAGCCATTTTCCTTCGGTGGGCTCGAGTGTCACACGGGATTGGCTTAGCAGTGTTTTGCCGTCCGACTTGTAGGAACGCAGGGACACGAAGGCGGCTTCGTCTTTGATGTCGGCTCCAGCGTCGGTCTTGAGATGAAAGGTGAGCTTGAGATTTTCGCCTCGGCGAGCCGGCATCAGGGAGGAGGTCAGGGTGCCGGGGGTATCGGCTGCGGCGGTCAGTTTGAAGCAATGACTCCCCTGTGGGGCCGTGGTTTCGAGAGCGACGGCGTTGGCGGCAGTCCATCCGGCCAGGCCCTGTTCGGCGCTGCCGTTGGCCACGGGGCTATAGGAGATATCAAATTCGACGGCCGGGGCGATGGCGGAAACAAGCAGGCTTAGTGCCATCAGGACAATCGTTTTCAGAGATAGATGGGCGAAAATTGAAGAATAATTGAATTGAATTACGGCATACTGATTTGTTCTTTTTGACACCATGATACATCCTGTGTTTCTGGTTCCATTTGGCTGATTATCACCGCATCCAGCGGCCCCATAGTTCGGGAAATACGATACCATTTTATGGCGGGGTCAGCAAGGGGAATCGCCGTGCAGTGACGTATTTTCAGGCTCCGTTGTGGGGCTTATGTTTTACTGCAGAAAGAGTCTCTATGCATGAAATCCCCCTTCCGGTGAGACAATGCCCGCTTTCGGCTAAAACTTGATTGGCCCAGAGGAGGTCTCTGGCTCTACTGCCTCATCCAGTTTTCTACCAAGATGGAAAAATCGATTAAATCCACCGCGCCGTTGCCATCGATATCTGCATTCTCACATCGAGACGTAGCCGGACAATCTGTATGCATCCAGTACCGTGCCAGTACCTCATAATCAGCCAAATCCACACCATACATGCCTACAATATCTCCAGCGTATATCTCCTGCCATGATAATCTCGGATAATCTTCATTCGGCCGGAGCATCAGCCACCCTATTTCCGTATTAGTGAACTTCCACTCTGCATCGATAAAAGTCATAGACATCTTCATCTCGGCCGTGGTTTTACCCATCATACCACTGGATGAACCACCGCCGACACCAGCACTCTTGCCGCTGGCCTGAGTATCCCAGAAGCAGGCGATGACTTCCGAATCCGTGCTATTCCACCCTACCAGCCCTCCAACACGATTGCCGGTCTCACCAACCGAATCGGCCGCATAACACGTCGCAAGCTTCCCTTTATTGTTATACCCTGTCAGCCCTCCGATAAAATTGCCTGTTCCGGCCACAGATCCGATCGTATAACAATCTTGAATCGAACCCGCATAATTTCCTCCAACAAGCCCACCAATAATCGAAGTTCCGTTAATCGAGCAATTGGCATAACAGGCAGTCATGGATCCTGCATCATTCCTTCCCACCAGCCCGCCGAGATGACCTGTTCCACGGATTGAACCGGTCGCAGAACAGACAGACAGCGCTCCAGAATCATTCCACCCGACTAATCCGCCGACATTCCCACTGCCGGAAGCAAGCGACACATCGTTAAGAGCAAGGTTCTTAATAACGGCATTTTCAACGCGACCAAACAGCCCCAAACACTCCTCAGCTTTGCTTGTCGAATAAGTCAAATTGCTGATTTTGTAACCATTACCATCAAAAGAGCCGGTAAATTTCATCGTCGAATTGCCTATGACATGATATTGTGTCCCGGTATAAGCGGACATATCCATATCAGCCATGAGCTTAAAATGTTTGTCCCAATCATCGGGAGTTGCCCCGATAGCGTTCATTTGTTCCGCAGTCCAGATTTGATACGGGATAAATATTGTTCCAAATCCTCCACCATATCGACCCCAGAATAAACGAGGGTAATTACTGTTCGGCATCCACCACTCGGCGGCATCGGCGTCCGTATCTGTGAAATCCCATCCGGCATCCATAAACGTCGAAAGCATTTGCATTTCTGCCGTCGTCTTGCCTTCAACATCGCCGGGGGCAGGATTCATATTGCCCACACCGTCGGTCATGCCGCTGGTTTCTATATTCCAAAAGCAAGCAGCAACTATTGAGCTGCTACCGGATTTATAACCAAGCAGACCACCTTCGCCGGTGTTTCCAGTGACTTTGCCAGCAGAATAGCATTTTTCAATTTTACTATCAGAATAATTATACTGATATCCCACCAAACCGCCAATATAACTATCTCCCGTCACATTGCCACTACTATAACAATTGATAATAGAACCTCTGTGTTGGCTCCCTACTAAGCCACCGACATAATCATCCCCTACTACATTCCCTGTGCATGAGGAGTTGCATATAGATCCGGAATTATACCCCACAAGACCCCCGAGAATTCTACCGTCAACTCTTCCCGTTACATTGCTCATGCTGCAACAGTTGGCAACGGAAGCACCATTATTCCCCACAAGGCCACCGACACTAGTTGAAGTTCCCATTACATCGCCTAAACTGCACCAATTCAAGATTAAGGAATAGGAATCACTGCAAAGCCCCATCAGGCCGCCGACATCAGATAGTCCTGACACATTGCTTGCGCTATAACAATTGGTAATGGTACTATTAGACATTACCCCCACAAGACCACCAACACGGAATCTACCCTTCACACTGCCGGTGCTGTAACAATTATCAATAGAACCAGACTTCATACATCCAATGATGCCGCCCAAAAAGTCGCCATTTGAAGAAATATTAACATTTTCAAGGCCAATATTTTTTATGATTGCATTATTCACATAACCAAAAAGACCAATATAAGAATGCGAGTAATTTGTCGAATAAGTCAAGTTACGGATGATGTGCCCATTGCCATCGAAACTGCCCCTGAAGTTAGTTACACTATTACCGATAACTCTATATTGCATGCCGGTATAAGCTGACATATCAATATCGGCTGTTAGAATAAAGCATTTTCCCCAATCAGTACTAGTGGCTGCAAGCTCAATCAAATCCTGTGGTATTGAAATCATAAATGGGTCTTCTGCTGCGCCGCTGCCTCCGGCATAATGCCTGCCGTTCGATTGAACAATATTTACGGGTGTTCCGATGGACGCAGACTGCCCGGCAGGAGGAGATTGGCTGATAATCAATCCATTGGGAACAGAGGGATGGTAAGATGCTGCTATAGTACCCACAGTGAGTCCAGCAGAGGTAATTGCCGATCTGGCATCTGCCAGTGACATTCCAGTAACATCGGGAACGGCAATGGAACTGCCCACCGAGACAACCAGATTCACAGCAGAACCAACAATCACTACGGATTCCGGAGCGGGCCATTGGCTGACAACATGTCCGGCAGGAATGGAAGTATCAATAACGAATGTCACGCTGCCGACAGTAAGGCCCGCCGAGGAAATTTCCGACTTGGCTTCGGCCTGCGGCAAACCCACTACGTCCGGGACAATTACATTGCTTACAACACCGCTGTCCAAAATAAAATTATCCAGATAAAACTGCCCGGTACTTACCGTTCCGGCACCCATTGCTGTACCACCCAAGACTACATGGATTGGCACCCCGCCCCATTGTCCCTTCAGAACACCGGACAATGTCTGCCACGCATTAGTCGGACCATAACCGGTATAACTCAGATACAACTTATCTGCAGCCGCCGCGTAGGAGACGTACAGGGTTCCATCATTGGCTGAACGGAATTTGAAATCTCCCTGGTCACCGACTCCGGACCAGGCATAATAGTTTACTCCCTCGCAGCATCCAGCAGCGATAAGATAACTCTGATCGGTATCTACGACAATCTGAGTCGAGGGAGTCATACCGATCCACATCATAACACATTGCCAGGGAAGCAGAGTGGTATGATAATTAATCTTGAAAGCAAAATCCTGATTTACATCAAGCCACCATTGCCTGGAATAGTAAAATTCTTCGGCATAACTTTCTGATGATGTCAGAGTCGCTCTGTATTCCAGCCGCTGATAGGCTTCATAAAGGCCAAATGCAGATTCTGTGCAGTTCTCTGTATAACTGCCGATGGACCAGAGGACTCCGGTCAGATTATCGTTGAAGTCGTCCGTCAGGATTGCAGCTCCACAGGAACTTGAACAAACACCGCAGACGCCCCATAGCATTGAAACCACAATTGCAGTTTTTATTCCCAGCCTTCGTTTTTTGAAAATCTCTGTTGTCATATCTATCCGCAGCCTTTCTTTTCAATATTAAAAAGATCTCCATCTTTAGGTTTGGTTTATTTCTGACTTAAAAGCTGATGATGTTTCTTCCGGCAAATATATCGAATAGTGTATGCCGGAGCCGCCGTCGCAGGCAGCCGCATTGGATAATGTTGACAGGGAAACGGCCCGACTGAGCATCGCAGCGACAAACTTATCCATGAAACCTTCTCCGAAAAAGAACCCCTTACATTTCGAAGCTCCCATCGCCCCAAAAGTGAATACAATTATATAAATACAGATACGCCTTGTCAAGATAAAATGGCAGATTTTACCCATAATCCCGAATTTAACGGGTAGATCCTGCCTAATTCCCTTCCAGCCAATGGGTGGCAAGGAGGGAAAGATCACCTGAATCCACGGTGCCGCTGCTGTCGATATCTGCATCCTCGCAGTTGGACGGGCAATCGGTATTCATCCAATGCTGTGCCAGTTCGGCATAATCGGCTAAATCCACCCCATACAAGCCCGCGATATCGCCGGCGTAAATGTCCTGCCACGCCAATCGGGGATAATCCTCGCCCGGCCGGAGCATCATCCAAATCGCCGCCGTACCATCGTCGGCCGAGAAATCCCATCCCGCATTGGTAAATGTCGTACGCATCTGCATCTGGGCTGTTTTTTTACCTTCCCCGCCTGCACTGATGGTCTGGCCGCTGGTTTGAGTATCCCAAAAACTATCGACAACACTGCCAGTACCGAATAATCCGCTGGGGCTGTCTCCCACCAAACCTCCTGTATAAAATGAGCCGATCACTCGTCCTGCACTGTAACAATTTTTTATGGCGCCGGAGTTGTTTCCGGTAAATCCTCCAACAAATCTGAAGCCACTGACCTGGCCGCTGCTATATGAATCTGTAACGGCCGCAGGATATATAATCTGTCCCTGATACGTCCATATGGTAACAGGAGCATTTACCCCCGCCAATCCGCCGACACCCATATACCCACTAACAGGACCTGTACTGCAACACGCCGTGATAGTTCCTCCTCCATTGCTGCCTACCAAACCGCCAGTTACATCGGAATTGGAACCGTTGCTGACTGTGCATGTCGAACAGCAATGACTGACTGTTCCAGCATTTGCACCGATTAATCCTCCGACATACTTTGACTCAGCACCGCCGGAGACAGTGCCTGTTGAATAACACCCCGTAACTGTTCCTGACGACGTCCCGCGGCGAGCATTGATTCCCAACAAGCCGCCTACATACTGAATCCCTGTCATAGTCACGGATTCAAGCCCCAGATCACTGATTCGGCCGGTGTTATGTCCAAACAGACCCACATAATCCGCGGAAGGAGTATTGATTGCGGCATTCCGAATGATGTGATGATTTCCATTGAAAAACCCTGTAAACTGGATAGCAGCATTCCCAACGGGTGTCAGGGTGATATCCTGCAGGTCAATGTCATCCATCAGAATGAAGCATCTGTTCCAATCGCTGGTTGCTGTCATGAATGTCTGCCAGTCGTCAACCGAGGCAATCCGATACGGCTGTGTTATCGTCCCGTTTCCTCCGCTGTATGTTGCGGACCAGGAAATGGCCGAAAAAACCAGCCATTCCATTATGATTGCATACAACAAATATCGCTGCATTTTAAATATCTCCCTCTCGTCAAATCATTCCATCCCTTCCAGCCAATGTGCGGCAAACATGGCAAAGTCAGCCAAATCGACACGACCGGAGGTATCCATATCCGCTCCGCCGCAGTAATTGTTGGTCGGCGTACAATTGGCCATCTGCCAATGGGCAAGATAATAATCCAAATCTTCGGCGTTCACGCCATCCGGACAGGCGAAGTCACCCAATCCAGCCTCCCAATTTAGACGAGGGTAATCCACATCATCAGTACACATACGCCAGTAATTGTTTGTGCCGTTTGCCGTTTCATTGGTGAAATCCCAGCCGGCGGAGGCGAAGGTGGACAGCATCTTCATGGAGGCCGTATCCAATCCGATAACACCGGCAGGGTCCGGATTCAGGCTGCCTATGCCATCCATGGTACCGCTGGTCTGGACATCCCAGAAACAGGCGGTAACAGAAGTAGAACTTCCCGCCCCGGCCAGGCCGCCCGTATAGTATGTTCCGCTAACCGGGCCGGCGGCATAACAGAATGTTATGCTGCCCAACATACCACTGTTTCCAACCAGTCCCCCGACGCGAGCATATTGGCCGGAACTGCTGACCGAAGCGGTTGCATAGCAAGCCAATAATGATCCGGCATTATCCCCGACTAATCCTCCGACGCGTGCGTATTTATATGCACTGCCGGCCGAGCCAGCGGCAAAGCAATCTCGCACGCCGTACTGTGCATATCCGATCAGCCCGCCAACATTAACAAAATTATTCACACTGGCAGACCCACTGACGGTACAATCCGCATAACAGTGGATAATTCGACCAAAATCGCTGCCGACCAGACCACCGATGGAATCAGCGACTCCGCTGACTGAGCCTGTCACCCAGCAGGAGCTGATCTGGCCTAAGTTTTCCCCGGCCAGGCCGCCTACTGTCAAAACTTGTCCGCAGGAAAACATCACATTTTCCAGGCCGAGATTGCATACACGGCCGCTGTTACTGACCGTACCAAATAGACCCGCACGCACATAATCGACCGGATTATAGTTGGTTTTCGTATAGCTCAGGTTGCGAATCACGTGACCATTGCCATCGAATAAACCGCTGAAGGCGGGTTTGACACGGCGGCCGATGATATTGTACTGTGTACCGGTATAGGCGGACATGTCGATGTCATCCATGAGGACAAAACATTTGTCCAAATCGACCTCGTTGAGACCGATGGTGTTCAGTTGTTCGGGCGTCCAGATTTGATAGGGATCATCGGCAGTTCCGGAACCGCCACCATAGATGGCGGCCTGGAGTGAAGATGCAATAATACAACACACACTGCCGAGAATTATAACAAACCGCCTCATTGTCCCCGTCTCCTGCGAAAAACTCCTTTATTTAATGCAGCCTCCTGCACCATATAAAATCGATTAATATTGTACCATTCCAGACTCATCTTGTCAAGAAAAATACCTTTATTCCCACTATGTGACATTGGTGGAAATTTAATGCAAGCCTCCCTTTTAGAATCCGGGAAAATACCTATTCCATGCTATATCAAAATAAAAAAAGGCCGGAACCTCGCGGGGAGATTCCGGCCTGGATTAAAACCGTTTAACGCAGCTTACTGGCCCATATAAAGGCCGTTTGCCAGCCAGTTTTTGGCAAACACGGCAAAGTCGGCCAGATCCACTTTGCAGTAGGATAGGCCGGTGTTATCATAGTTGTAGGTATTGGCGGCAAAGGCGGGATCCGTGCACGGCTGAATGCCGGTCACGCTCAGGTATTCCTGGGCAAACGCCGTCGCATCCAGTTCATAGTTATAGACCCTGAGATTGTCGATTATGCCGCCGAAGAAATCACCAAGGATGGTACGATCCGCGGGGGTGGTGCGAACTGCACCCAGTAGAACGCCCCGCTGCCAATCGGCATACCGTTCCGGTGTGCCGGCAGTGACCGAGGTAGCCTGCTGGCCATCGACATAAATCCGCAGTGTGCCGCCGGAGTTCCAAGTCGCCGCGACCAGATGCCATGCACCATCGAATATATCCCAGGCCGGACGAGCGGAGCGGCCCTGAGCAGTAGCACCTTCCATCTGAGCACCGGCCAGACTTTCACCACGGAAGTTCATCCGCGTATCGGCGGTACCGGCATTGGCCGCCAGGCTCAGGCGGAATCCGGTCGAACCGCCGTCGTTATAGTTGGACAGCAGGGTCCCGATTTGAGCCGGCTTGACCCAGCAGACAATCGTACCTTCATCCACACCGCCGCCAACGCCGCTGGTAAGGATCCCTATGGCTCTGGGGAAACCTGCGGTGCTGAAATCTACATACTGGCCGATACCATCGACTTTCAGGGCATAAGTCCCTTCGACCCGATCATCGCCGGTCAGGTATTGAATGCTGCCTTCGCCTAGGTTGGGGTCGTCCAGCGACAGGTCAATAGCATCTCCGGCCGGAGCGCCATTGGAACTACTGTCAATCAAATTCTGTTCAAAGGTGTACTGAGCGAGCAATTTCTTGATGAACAGGGTACCCTGTTTGGATGTTATCGCCGGATCGGGAGCGGAATTATCGATGGTACAATAGTATGCGCCCTGGTCGGCTTCCTCGACATTGGCAATCTGCAGGGTTGTCGAGTGGCCGCTGGTTTCCTGGGCCGTGGTAATGGTAATATCACCGCCAGTATTAAGTTCAATGTCACTCACACCATCGACATATTTATACCACTTGACCGTGGGGGTTGTGGCACTGAAGAACAAGACCTTATAGGAGACAGTGCCGCCGATATCCGCGCGAGTGTCACTGGGGGTGATATCGGTGGTAATGGAAGGAACCGAGGCAAGGGATGTAAACGGCCAGGCCACTCCGAAGATATTATTGGGGTCTATTTCGGTCAGCTTACTGCTGCCGACAGTCAGAATTTTCTCATAGCCGGGAAGAACTTCGACAACGACCCAGCGATAAGCCGTATCGTAAGCTATATTGACATTTAATTGAGAATCGGGATTGGTCGTCCCCGGATCGCCGGTCTTTCCCTGATAATACAGGTTGGGGTCACCGGCAGGTCCGACGAAGACATATTGATCGACAATATCAGGACGGACGGCATTGCCGCTTGTGGTATCGCCATCGGCGCCGGCTTTCCAGTTAAGTGTGGCGGCAACCTGCGCTCCGGCGGACACCTGAGTGACCGAAGGACTATAGGGTTCTCCGGCCACCGGATTGGTCATATCTTTTCCCTGGGTCAGATAAATATTGTCAAGCCTGAAATTTGGATTTCGATTGTTTACCAATCCCATAAAATTAACCAAATCAGCGGTGGTCCCGTTGCGGAAATTCACCGGATCGGGATTGACTTTATTGGCCTCGGTAGCATTGGCATAGTCGGTCGTTACATAGAGGTCGTACGAATCGGTGGTCTGATCGATCACGGCCCAGATATTGTACCAGCGATTCAACTCCAGTTGCATGTAATCTTCTATAGCGCTGCCATCCCGGCCTCCAAAGGCCACATGGGTGGCATCTGCTCCGTTGCGCGACAGAATCTGCACCTCAAAATTGCCGAAGTCGGCTCCCGGAGCCGCTACATCCGTCAGCCCCATGCTGAAGTCCTGGGAATTGGTTGTATAATAGACCTGTGCAAAAAGGGTAACCGCTGTTGCAGTATCGGGTACAGGTTTGATGGCACGAAACGCCCCGCGGGTGAAACCGGTCAAACCGATTTGCATAAATTTATTGCCGTTGTCTTCAGCAATGCGAGGGGCTGATGAGCCGTTGGTAATCTCGTCCCAGACGCCTCCTGTGACCCCGGCATTAACAAGGCCGACACTGTAGTTTTGAAAATTATCCACCAGTTCTGCCTGTGTTAAAGCAGCCAGAACCAGGACCATACCTGCCATTGCGAGCTTTCTCATAACCTTTCCTTTCCATACCAATTTTAAGAATGATTATCGGTTTCTTCACGATCAGCCGCGAATTGAAAGCGGCCGGTTATCATTGATTAGTTCGCGTCAAGGGTGGACCGGCAAAGCTGGTTAGAGTACGTGTTTATTGAATTTGACTTGCCCTTCCCAGGGCGTCCTGCTGCAACCTCCGAATCTGAATGTTCCCCCATATGGAAGAGGGATTTTGTGATGCAAAATACAATCCTGCTATCATCTACCTGACCCTCACTTTTCTTGCATCCGCGCTGCTTTATTTGCAGGTTTATAAGGCGATACGAAATATCTCATACTTTGAGTTTATTATACAAAATTCGATAGGGAAAAATCAAGCCCCCGTGTCGGGGAAAATGGGGAAGTTATCGGAAAAAACCACTGCGGGCGACCGGAATCGAACCGACATATCGTGCTTGGGAAGCACGTGTTCTACCACTGAACTACGCCCGCGTAAGTCGTTATTTTGTAGGCATATATACATATTTTGCCGGGTTTGTCAAGCTGAAAATGGGTCGCCCATACGAAAATACCGGTCAAGCTGGTTAGGTTTGTCCGATTTCAAGGTCCCTGACTGTCGGTTAGTTACTGAATCTCCGACCTGGTTTTATCCACATCGAAACCATGCTCCCGGAACCAGCCGAACATGTCCCGGCCCATGGCGACACTGAGGACTGCAACGGTGGCATTCATATCGTATTTTTTCAGCTTGCCCGGCTGAGCCATCCGGCGCTTGGCCTTAAAGTAATCAGCAAGGATATCTGGATTTTCCTGACGCAGTTGCTCAAATATCCAGAAGGTTTTACCCCAGTGCATCGCATTGGCCTTGTCGCCGTTCAAAGGCTCAATATCGCTTTTCATGCTCTTGCCGTCCAGGTCATAGAGCGTCATGGTCGGATCAATCTTGCTGGCTCGCTCAATGGTATTCTGGATACGCTTCATCGCCTCAGATTCATATCCCATATCGACCATAACCAGATTCCCCACATACGTGGCAATCGGCTCGTTCCAGACCTCCGCAAACGGCAGAACCCACGAATGGACTGACTCATGCGTGATAAACTCAATCATACTGTCTTCCTGCTCAGGGAAACCGCCCCAGAATACCGCCAGCCCAAGTGTCCGGCCGGAGGAAAACCCCCCGCCGCCGGTGGCCAGCAGGCCAATCTCCCCGGCCATGCCCTCCGACAGCGGAACGCCCATACGCTGCTCGATAACCGGCTTGACTCGCAGATAAATCTCGCCCATCGCCTTGGCATAGGGCTTGAGGTATTCACTGTAATGCAGCTTGATGGTTCCGAGGTCATCGGTGTACTCAAGCTTGTCAATACCGGAACCGGTAAAGGGCTTTTTGGCATCCACCGGCTTGCCTTGTGCAGCCTTGACCAGCAGAGGCTTCCACCAGCCGGCGTTGATATTATCTTTGGCATCGGGCTGGCTGCCCGCCAGACCCCGGGCGGCAATCAGCAACGTCCCTTTGCCGATGGTTTTGCGGACCAATACCGGCCTGTCTTTGGCATCGGTAATCAGAACCTCCCAGGCATCGGGCTTTTCGAGCTTCAGCCAATCGGCACGGCCTTCAATGGCCCCGGTTATCTCCGGGCTTGTGGACTTCAGCGGCATTTCTGCCGGACCATCAAAGCTGCACTGAAACCGGTTCACCAGCTTGTTTTGCGGATTCTCCCCCGCCAAGCCGAACAGGACCAGCCCGCCGCCGTCGGCCAGAAACGTCCGGATGGCCGTCCAGTCTTTGGGCAGATAAGAAAGATGTTCGTCACAGCCCAGCAGAATAAGCAGGTTGGCGTTGGAAAAATCATACTTGTACAGCGACCCCCAATTCATGGCCTGCGGCTGGCTGGGCAGGTATTGACTGTGAAACCGGCCATCAGCATAAAAACTGAACTGGTGGCCAATATGGCTGACGGCATGAATCCGCGGACCTTCCTGCTCCGCAGCCATTGCATGAGAAAACAGCCATGAAAAAAACATAAGACATAGTAAAAACAGTTTAACCAAAATACATACCGAGACATTCCGATGTGTCATTTTATATCCTTATTAAACTCGCCACTGTTTGCATATTTGGCAGCTATAGGCCTATCTACTTCAACGCCGCCGACCATCTGGCCATAATCGCATCGACTGCGCCGCCTTCACTCCATTGAGTAATCCCATCGGCTTTGCACCGGGCGGCAAAGTCGGTCAGCTTCCGCAGGGCTTCGGCCTTCTGTTCCGGGGTGCCGGACGCGGCACGACTGGCTTCCTGCATAATCTTGAAATACTCCAGCGACAGCCGGGCGTGCTTGACCCGGGCCAGAACCGCATCATTTTCCGCCAGACTCTGGGCCTCGTCGAAAAGTTTATCTGCAGCGGCCACAATCTCCGGCGTCATCAGACCCGCGGTTGCTTCAGGGCTGTTGAAAATAAAGCCGTGGATGTTATCCTTGCGAACCTTGTCATGCAGCAAATCGAGATACTGATCAATAGGTCCGGCAGCCTTGCCGTAGAAACCCTTGAGAAAGTCAGCCCGGATGGCCTTGACATCGGCGCGCGTATTCCAGAGCAATTTGGCGATGAGGTACTGTTTCAGGTCGTCCATGAAGCCGCCACCGCCGGTGGGCCTGTTATCCTGAACAGCGGTATAGGTGCCCTGCATAAAGATACCCTTGACGCCGGAACGCTTGTACAGCGGAATATCGGCGGCGATTTCGTCGAGGTCGGGCTGCGGCAGCAGGTAATTGGCAAAGATGGTGTTATAGTGCCAGATATAGAGCGAGTCGGTAATCGCATCCCAGCCGGCCAGGTTATCTATAAAGGCCGCATTTTGCGGACAGCATCGCTGCTCATAGGGGTGATGTTCGCAATTGCTGATCGGGCACAGACGGATACGGACATTGGGCAGTGGTTTAGTAATTTTCGGCGGCTTTTCCGTATATTGATAGGCCAGCGTATCAATCAGCTTGCCGGGATACTTTTTGGCGGCCTCGGCGGCGATGGTATTGACAAACCGCAGCAGCAGCCCGGCCGGACTGCCCTCTTCGGCATCCACCGCCGCACACTTCTCGCAACGGCAGTAGGCAACGTTGTCATTCTGCGAAACGGAAAAGATAGTGGCGCTGGGGTTCTGTTCCATCCACCGCATCACGGTTTCCAGGGCAATCCGCTGCACATCCGGATTGGTCAGGCAAAGCTGGCCCTCCCACGGCCCGCCCCTGCGAGTACCATCGATAAGCGAGTAATACTCCGGATGTTTGTCGAAGTATTCGGCCTTCGGAACAAGGCCGTCGAACGAGTGGACAAACGGCATATAGCTGATCTTCCCGCCGCGCTGCTCGTCGAGCCGGGTATGGTTTCCATTGACTTTATTGCGAGCGGCCCAATCGGGATCCCAGGCGTCTGTATAAAACGGCTCACGGTATTCGAAATCGGGTTTCTGGATAATGTTAAGCGGCTTCAGGGTAATGGTTGGTGTTTTGGGAATATAACTAACGGTGGAGGTGTACCAGCGGCACCCAAGCTGTTCTTCGAGCAGGGTATAAACGCCGTACATCGTCCCCCGCAAGCGTCCGCCGACGATGACCAGGTGCGGCCCGGCAGTCTTGATGGCAAAGCCTTCATCGCCGAGGTCTTTGAGGTTCACGGCAACATTAAGCGACCGGAATGTTTCACCATCGCCCAGAACAATCATGAGCTCCGGCCGGGGCTGGCCTTCGTTTACAATGGGCAGTTCGGCGCCGGAAATCTCGCGGAGGAATTTCTGCAGCTCTGCGGCAGCATGTTTTTCGGAGGCAGAAGCATCCTTCGACAGAACGATGGTATAGTCCGACTTCCCCGCCTCCACCAGCTTAATCTCTTTCGACTCGGCCTGGGCGGCCAAGACGCCATCATTCGCCAAGACATTAATCAGTGTGAATACGATAAGACCCGTTAAGAGCAGATGTTTCATGGCATTACCTTCCTTTCCTGATAACGTTAGTCATCAACAGTCTAATTAAGGACAACCAAACCACAGAAAAGGTTTCACAATTACCTCCTTCCGCCAAAAAAGTTATAGGACTATTCTGCTATTCCCCGCTGGCAAAATTCAGATTCCTGCATCAGTCATGTAATAGTTAGTTTCAGTTTATGTATTTAAAATACACGCACAAGCATCTCTTTTTAATTATTTTTAGGCTTTTAATCGTATTGCCAGCAGTTTTATCGGTAGTCTTGAAAAATATTGTATTTTAAAATATATCCGGCTCCTGTTTTACTTGTTTTTAATTATTCCCAGTTTCCCCTCGGATTAATTCCGCATGATTTTGTGTCGATAGGTCCATTGACAGACATCGGGGTCTGTCTGATAAAACTCGATAAACAGAAAGGACTTAGCGTGGCCAGAATCGCAGAGGTCGTCAAAACCATCCCGGTTCAATATGGACAGTGCGATGTGGTTGTGTCCGGAGAAATGTCTGTTCAGGAGGTATTGACTCAGGTTGTTTCCGACGGACTTGAGACGGTGGGCGTCAGCACAGACGGCAATGAGATGCCCGCCCTGCTGAATCGGGAGCAACTGCTGCAAGCCATGGTCAGCGAGGTGGAAAGCATCCAGAACACACTCAGTCAATTGGGCGGCCAGCTCAAAGAAAACGCAGGCGATCAGTATGATCTGATTGCCGCCAGCCTTTCGAGCGGTTACGCCGGGGCGGCCCAGAAGTTTGAACAGGCACTCAAGGCAATGACCGAAGGGATGATCATTTTTGACGTCCATGGTCGTGTAGAGATGGCCAATCCATCGGCCCGTTCCCTGCTGGGACTGGATGGCGAAGCGGATATCGAAACCGTCAGCCGGCTGCTGGACCATCTTGGATTTCGGGCATTAATGACGCTGTCCGGAACATCCAGAGGGCAGCACAGCGGGCAATTCCGTATCAAATCGGCTCATGCCAGGCTGCTCGAAACGCGCTGGTCCCTGCTGAAAAACGACTGGGGACAGGCCCTTGGCTGGGTCATCACCATGCGGGATATCACCAGCGAAATCGCGGCCGACAACACCAAATCCGAATTCATCGCGGCCATCTCGCACGAACTGCGAACACCGCTGACCAGCATCCAAAACTCGGTGTCGAACATCCTGGCCGGCGTAACCGGCAAAATTAATGACAAGACCCGCCACTATCTGGATGTGATGAAAAATGACTGCCACCGGTTTGCGGATTTAATCAACGACCTGCTGGATGTGGCCAAGCTGGAAGCGGGCAATTTGCCGATTACCCAGCGGGTAATCAGCCTTGAATCACTGGTACAGAATACCGTTCATGAATTCATGGACATGGCTTTGGCGGCCTCGGTCACACTGGACTGCCGGATTGAGCCGGATATCTGCCCGGTGTATGCCGACGGCAAACGTCTTCGTCAGGTACTGAGCAACCTGCTTCGTAACGCCATCCACTTTTCACCCGCCGGCCAGACCATCCATATCAGTGTTCACGACCGGGGTTCGGATATTGTCACCGAAGTCAGTGATGCCGGCGAAGGCATCTGCCCGGAAATGCAGAAGCAATTGTTCACCAAATTTTATCAGATCGCCCGTCAGGCCGGCCCCGGCTCCAAAGGCAACGGCCTCGGGCTGGCCATCTGCAAAGGCATTATTGCCGTGCACGGCGGATCCATTTGGGTCGAAAGCGAAGAGGGTAAAGGCAGCCGATTCTTCTTCTCACTGCCGAAAATCGACCCGGCCAGAATCCTGAAAAAACACCTGGACCAGATTATTTCATCAGCCCGGATGGAACAGGCACGATTTGGCTTTTTACTGCTGAGTTTTGAGATGAGCCAGAAATGCGACACCCCCCTGCGTCAGGCCGCCGGCAAGATTATTACCGATCTGCTGGGACGAAGCCGGTACTTTTTATCGGGCGAACTGGATCTGGCCCTGCAAAGCGGGGAAAACCAGATGGTCTTTATTATCGGAGATTTCGGCAGACAATCGATTGAATCGGTACAGCAGAAAATCGAATTGAATCTGATGAATTATATAAAAAAGCACTTTATCAACGTCCCGATTGTGCCGATGCTCGGAAAGAGCCTTTGGCCCAAAGACGGGACCGACAAGGTTTCGCTGGAAACAGCGGCAAGGAACAACCTGGCCCCTTTGATCGCCGGGTAGAAACACAGCCAATCGACCTGATGGAGTAAGGCTTATGTTTGACTTTTTTGGATTAAAGAAAAAAACGCGGAAAATTAAAATTCAAGTCACAGACGACGAACCGAATATCGTCCAGACGCTCAAAGACCGGCTGGAAATGAATGATTTCGATGTCGTTGTTGCCCATAACGGCAGCGACGGCCTGAAGATCGCCGAGCAGGAAAGACCCGACGTCATCTTATTGGATGTGATTATGCCTGTGATGAACGGACTGGAAATGCTGGAAATGCTTCGCAAGCAGCCCTGGGGCCAGGAGCCCTCGGTCATTATGCTGACCGCCCGCAGCCAGACTCAGGATATTGCCCGTGCCAACGCCTGCGGCATCGATGACTATATCATCAAGCCGTTTGACCTCAGCGAACTGCTGGAAAAGATCGAAAGCATCCTGGAACAGCGCAAGGTACTAAGCAAAGTCAGTGAATAATTTCAAAATCCCGGCGCCACGGCGTCGGGATTTTTTGTTTTCATAGCACCTTATCATGGCCTTCAGGGAGTCGGGCCGCAACACTGCTGTAACCCTCACAGACCCATTTCCGCATCGGTCAAATAACACGCCGGTTCATTAAACCAGCAGGAAATATCGCCCGTCCCCTGCGGACAACGGAAATTCCCCTTGCATAACTCAAACCATTTGCATCGGGCACAGCGGCCGGCCCGATAGGTATCCTTATCCCGCAGCATCTTTATCACCGGATCCGAGGTATCATCCCAGATCGCCCCAAACGGCTTTTCCAGCACATTACCGATGGCATGATTGCGCCAGAACTGGTCGGGATGAACAGCCCCATCCCAGGATACCGCGGCAATATTCTGGCCCACACGGTTGCCGCCGGAACGCAGGAGCAATTCTTTGGCGGCCTGATATTGCGGATGATTTTCCCGGTGCATCCGCAGCAGCAGATATGGACCATCGGCGTGATTGCCCACCGTCAGCACTTCTTCAGCATGCCCCGTAATGACACTTTCGGCGGTGCGGGAAATAATTTCATCCAGCGCTGCTCGAATCTGCTGAGCCGTTGCGGGCCGAAGATCATCGGTTGCCGCCCTGCCCGTGCGAACCAGGTGATAAAAACAGATCCGGCGAACTCCGTTCTGCTTGGCAATATCAAATATATCCCCCACCGTATCGGCATTCTGGCGGCTCATGGTAAACCGCAGACCGGTCTTGAGCCCGGCATTCTGACAGGCTTCAATGCCCTTTAACGTGGCATCAAAACAGCCCGCCGCTCCGCGGAATTTATCATGAATTTCCCTCGGGCCATCCAGCGAAATTCCCGCATACGACAGGCCGACTTCAGCCAGTCGCTTGGCGGCGTCTTCGGTAATCAGCGTGCCATTACTGGACAGCACAATCCGCAGCCCCAGCGACCGGGCAAAGTGCATCAGGCGAAACAGGTCTTTGCGGAGCATGGGTTCTCCGCCGCTGAACAGCAGCACCGGACAGCCATAATCAGCCACCTTGGCAATGAAATCCTCGGCCTGTTGGGTGGTCATTTCCTGAACGCGGGTCGCGCAGTCACTGTCGCTGTAGCAATGCACACAGCGCAGATTGCACCGGGCCGTGCAGTTAAACACGACAATCGGCTTGAGCGTGCGTTTGGCCGGATAACGCAATTCATCCGAGGCGCCGGCCTTGTCGCAATATAATTTTGAGATATTAATCATCGTGTTCCCGTGCCACAAAAAAGCCCGGTCGTCCCGGGCTGTCTATTATTTATTTTGAATGTCTTAGCGTGAGCCAACCACGTCGGCACATCGGTCACATAAATCGTCATAGGCCGCATTCTTGCCCACACTGGAACGATAATTCCAGCAACGCTGGCACTTGGCATACGTGCTTTTGCTCGCAGCGACCTTTAATTGGTCACCTTCGGCAATCCGCACCTCGCTGACGATACACAACGAGGCCATCGACTCGGCCCCAATCGCCCGGACGGCAACCAGCATGTCTTTATCGCTAATCACAACGTCAACCGACGCCTCCTGGTTACTGCCGATGACTTCATTTTTACGCAGGTCTTCCAGCGCCTTGAGGATTTCATCTCGCAGGACCATGATTTTCCCCCACGCCTGAGCATTGGCTGCATAATTGACCTCTGCCGGCGGCTGGGGCATCGTCGCGATATGCACGCTGGCGACATCTTCGGATTTATGCACAATCGCCGCCCAGGTCTCTTCGGCCGTATGAGCCAGCACCGGGGCCAGCATCCGCGTCAAAGCATCGAGCGTCCGATACATCGCCGTCTGGCCGCTGCGGCGTGACGGACTGGTCTTGCCGTCGCAATACATCCGGTCTTTGAGCACATCCATATAAATACTGCTCATTTCCACCGTGCAGAAATTGTAAATCAGCGAGAACACCCGATGGAACGCAAATTCCTCGTAGGACTTGCGAACCTGCTCAATCAGCTCGGCCAGCTTCTCCATCGCCCAGCGGTCAATCGGAAGCATATCCTGATACGCCACGGCATGTTCGGAGGGGATGAAACCGTCAATACTGCCAAGCAGATACCGCAGGGTGTTACGCATCTTGCGATAGGCTTCCTGCAGGCGGCCAATCAGGTCGTCGCTGCATCGCATATCTTCCTGATAATTGACGCTGGCCACCCACAGCCGCAGGATGTCGGCGCCGTATTTATTGATCTCTTCGATGGCGCTGACATAGTTGCCTGCCGACTTGGACTGCTTCATCCCTTTTTCATCAACGGTAAAGCCGTGCGTCAGGACGGTTTTGAACGGCGCCTTGCCCAGTGCCCCCAGTGCCGGCAGCAGCGACAACTGGAACCAGCCGCGATGCTGATCGGAGCCTTCGAGATATAAATCCACCGGAATAGGCCAGCCTGCTTTGGCGGCCACCGCATACCAACTGCAACCGGACTCGAACCAGACATCGAAGATATTTTCTTCTTTTTTAAGGTCATCCCACGCAAACCCGGCCGGGAGAACAAAATCCGCCCCAAGAATATCTTTAGGCGAATCGGTAAACCACGCATTGGAGCCTTTTTTACCGATATATTGGGCGACAGCCATCACGCTGTCTTTGGTCAGCAGGACGTCTCCGTTACTGTTGACAAAGGCCGGGATCGGCAGCCCCCAGGACCGCTGACGGCTGATGCACCAGTCGGGACGGCTTTCGAGCATCCCGCAAATACGCTTCTCACCCCAGTTGGGCACCCATTGTACGCCGCCAATCTGGTCCAGTGCCAGGTTGCGCAGACTCTTGCCGAATTTGGGAATATCCCGATCCACACTGATAAACCACTGTTCGGTGGCCCTGAAAATCACCGGCATCTTGCTGCGCCAGCAATGCGGGTAACTGTGAATAAATTGAGCCTGATGAACCAGCAGCCCAATCGAATTCAGATGGTCGCAGACTTCCTTATCGACCTTCAGGACATTTTTGCCGCGAAGCCACGCCGGAACGGTCTCATCATAGCAGCCATTGTCCTTGACCGGCGAATAGACCGCCAGCCCATTGGCCATGCCCGCCTGATAGTCTTCCACGCCGTGTCCCGGGGCGATATGCACAATGCCGGTACCGTCTTCGGTGGTTACAAACTCCGCGTTGAGGGCAAACCAGCAGTCCATGTCGGTCGGATTTTTCTCCACGTAGGGATGGACATAGCGAAGCCCCTTGAGCTGTTCGCCGAATATACCCTGCGATACGCTGTATTGTCCTTCTTCCAGTCCGGCCGCTTTAATCACCGCTTCCAGACGCGTCTTGACAACAACCGAGGTATATTTCTGTCCATTTTTCGAATACGTCAGGCCAACGTACTCCAGCCGCGGATGCAGTGCCACCGCGAGGTTGGCCGCAAGCGTCCACGGCGTCGTCGTCCAGATCATAAAGCACATCGTGCCGGCATCATTCAGGCCCAGCATGGATTTGGCCTTCGCCGCCGACGCCTTATCCATCGGGAAATTCACATACACACTCGGCGACGGAATATCCCGGTATTCCAGCTCCGCATCCGCCAGGGCCGTTTCGCAGCCGACCGACCAGTGAATGGGTTTGAGCTGCTTATACACAATGCCGTTGCCGACCAGTTCGGCAAAGATTTCCAGAATCCCCTGCTCATAGACGGGTTTCAACGTCAGATAGGGATTTTCAAAATCGCCGAAAATCCCCAGCGACTTGAACTGTGTCGTCTGCAGCTTGACATACTTGGACGCATATTTCTGGCAATGCTTGCGAATGTCGGGTTTGCTCATCGTGCGGGCGGCATCCCCCAGTTCGGCCATCACCTTGACTTCAATCGGCAGACCGTGGCAATCCCAGCCCGGGATATACGGGGCCTGAAATCCGCACATCGTCCTGTACTTGATCACAAAATCCTTGAGGACCTTGTTGATGACATGGCCCATGTGAATATCGCCGTTGGCGTATGGCGGGCCGTCGTGCAGCACATACAGCGGCTTGCCCTGCCGGCTTGCAAGAATCTGCTTATAAATATCCTGCTTGTCCCAGTCCTTCCGCTGCTGGGGTTCACGCTGGACAAGATTGGCCTTCATCGCAAAACTCGTCTGCGGAAGACATAACGTATCTTTGTACACTTTCTTTTCAGTATCAGACATAGAACATCCTCTTTGAAGTTTTCAAAGAGACTATGGTACGCCCAAACCGCCGCCCTGTCAACCCGCCGAGCGGGATATTCTTGAAGGACAATTGATTCTATGATAGGATTTGTCGCGTTATGAAAGAATGTGATTCGTCCAATACGTCAGGCAAAGGAAATCCGATGAAACCACTATTTTATACTGAATCCTGCTTCAAACCACCCGTTTCGGCGCGGCTAAGCACAGCAGCTTCAACCACGTGCTTCTTTTGCTCGCGGAATAATCATACCCGTTGGGTATATATCGCCATCATCATGATTTCGGCTTTTTGCGTTAGAGCCGAAATCATACCCGCCACCCGGAATTCAGAGATAAAATCCCTGGTTCGCCCGCAGATGTATTTTGCCGACGAAACCCAGAAAGGCAAGCCATTCGCCAAAGACCCGGATGTGGTCCAATGGAAAGGCAAATACCTGATGTATTATACCACTGGGCCGTATAATGACGGCAGGCCGGAAGATGGCTACTGTATCGGAATCGCGGAAAGCCGCGACTTGATTAGCTGGACCAAAACAGCAGACTTTGTTCGGGACAAAGACTACGAAAAAAAGGGAGCCTGTGCTCCCTGTGCTGTCATTCTTAAAGGCAAAGTTCACCTGTTCTATCAGACCTACGGCAACGGCCCCAAAGACGCCATTTGCCATGCATGGTCGGATGATGGCCTCCATTTCACAAAGAATCCCGACAACCCCATCTTTCATCCGACTGGGGATTGGACCTGCGGACGCGCAATCGATGCCGACGCTGTCGAGGATGGGGACAGAGTCCTGTTGTACGTGGCCACGCGCGACCCTGACATGAAGATTCAAAAACTGGCGGTCGCCGCGGCTCCTCTCAATTCGGAGTACACCAAAAAAGACTGGACCCAGCTTTGCGCTAACAGCATTCTCGAACCCACGCGGGATTGGGAAAAGAAATGCATCGAAGCCCCGGCAGTATTCAGGAAAGATGGCCTTTTCTATATGTTTTACGCCGGCGGCTACAATAACCAACCGCAGCAAATCGGTGTCGCCATCAGCAAAGATGCCGTGCAATGGACGCGGATGTCTGAATTCCCCCTGCTGCCCAACGGCAAAGAAAATGAATGGAATTCCAGCGAGTCCGGCCATCCCGGCGTATTTACTGACGATGGCGGCAGAATGTTCCTGTTCTTTCAGGGCAATAACGACAACGGTAAAACGTGGTATCTGTCAAAAATGGAAATCCGGTGGGATGGGAAATTGCCTTACCTCATCCGACCGGAAGACCAGTTTGAATTTCGATTAATCGAGCCGATACAACCCTGAAGGTGCCTTAAAACCGCCGGGTATGCTTTTTCCGACGATTCCGAAAGGACTTCGGATTCCCGCCCGAAGAAAAAGGACTGCTCCCCTGAGGCCTGTCGCCCTGCGGTTTGCCTTCATGCGATTTGCCGTGGTGCGTCCTGTCTTCGCGGGTTTTATCCTGCCGCGGCTTGCCATCCTGGCCTTTGCCTTCATATTTCTTGCCGTACCGAGGTTTTCCTTCGTGTCGTTTTCCTTCGTACGGCACCTGATGCTGCGATGACGGTGATTTGGGAGATTTTGGTTCCGGCTTGTGAGAAACAAATTCCGGGCATTTTTCAAATTTCAGTTTATGGCCGATAAATTTCTCAATCCGGTGAAGATATGTTTTTTCGTCATCCGAAACAAATGTGAGTGCATCGCCGACAGCTTTCGCCCGCCCGGTGCGCCCGATACGATGAAGATAATCCTCGGCAAACGCCGGCACATCAAAATTGATCACGTGCGAAATCCCATCCACATCAATGCCGCGCGCCGCGATATCGGTCGCCACCATCACCTGGTACTCATTCCGCTTGAAGCCATCCAGTGCCCGTTGACGCTGGCTCTGTGTACGGCCGGAATGAATCGATACCGACCGCACTCCCGCCCGCTCCAGATGTTTATTAATCTTGTCGGCCCCATGCCGCGTCCGCGAGAACACCAGCACACAGTACATGTTTCCATTTTGCAGCAGATGCCGCAGTAAATCCATTTTCTGATCCTTGCGAACCGGGTAAATATGCTGCGTAATCGTTTCAATCGGATTGTGCTGCTGGCCGATTTGAATCATCGTGGGATTTTTCTGAACCCCGGACGCCAGCCCTTTGACCTCTTTGGACATCGTCGCCGAAAACAGCAGTGTCTGTCGGTTTTCGGGCAGATGGCCGATGATTTTCTTGACATCGTTGATAAAACCCATATCGAACATCCGGTCGGCTTCATCCAGCACCAGCACTTCAACCCCTCGCAGATCAATCGTGCGGCGCTGGAGATGATCCATCAACCGCCCAGGCGTAGCCACCACGATATCCACCCCGCGACGCAGGGTGCGAATCTGGTTTTCCATACTGACACCGCCGTACACAGCCAGCGCCCGCAGCTTCATAAAACGTCCGTATTCCTCGACACACTGTTCAATCTGTACCGCCAGTTCCCGCGTCGGCGTCAGAATCAGTGCCCGGACGCCCTTCTTGGCGCCTTTTTCTTCATAGCTGAGCCGGTGCAGGATCGGCAGTACAAATGCAGCCGTTTTGCCTGTGCCGGTCTGGGCACAGCCAATAAGATCCCGGCCTGCAAGAACAGCGGGAATGGCTTGGGATTGAATTTCAGTGGGAGCCGTGTAGCCGGTGGCAAGGATACCCTGCACCAGCGGGTCGCAAAGACCAAGTGATTTAAATGGCATTAAAATTGTCCTGAATTAATGAATATTGAACTGATGATTCAAACGTGAAAAATCAGAAGTTGTCGCAGATTATACCTTAATCGGAGGGAAATAGATAGAACAAAATAGACAAACCCCAAAAGATTCCTTCCAAAGAGTAGCTCAAGCCTCCGTGCTTGAGGTAAAATACTTATGCCGAAGGCATTCCATTGATTATCTCTGCCCCCTGCAAAATAATGTTTATTGGATATAAACGAGATACTTGGCCCACTTACTCCACACCTTGCTATTTCACGCAATATTTCAGCGTCAATAGGGCGTAAACCAGCTTGGCGGCCAGAAAATCCGACCCCCAATGCTCCGTCCGGGGGCACAACTCCACCACATCAAAGCCTACAATATTCCTCGCCCGGAAAACAGCCTTCATCAACGCCATCACATCATACCAGCTCATTCCTCCCGGCTCCGGGGTGCCCGTGGCCGGCAGCACCGACGGGTCAAACGCATCCAGGTCGATGGTGATATAGACATTCTTATTCAGCAGCCCAACACACTTTTCAATCCAGCCGCGATCCGCCCCATCACAGATATCATGAGCAAAAAACACACGCTTCTTATCCATCGTGGGCTTTTCACCGACATCCATACTGCGAATCCCAACCTGCACAATCGGGCACAGCTCCCGTGCCCGGGCCATCACACAGGCATGATTGCACTTGCTGCCCTCGTATTCATCCCGCAAATCCGAATGCGCATCCAGTTGCAGAATTGTCAAATCCGGATACCGTTCGGCCATTGCTTCAAACGCCCCGATGCTGACGGAATGCTCACCGCCCAGCACGACTGGAAATTTCCCCTCACCCAAAAGCCCGGCAATCCGCTTGCGAACCGCAGCCGCCATCGCCTCAGGCCCCTGCCAATCCCCATCCACCGCATCGTCGGTGTAAATCCCTTCGGTAAAGACCTCCGAATCCGTCTGAATATCGTAAAATTCAAGATTTGGTGATGCCTCCAGAATTGCCTCCGGCCCCTTATCGGCGCCCTTGATATAGGTACTGGTCCCGTCATACGGCACAGGCACAATCACTACCCTGGACGTATCCCGTCGGGTAAACTCGGGCGCAAAATCTCCGAACTCGAGTCGATCTGTCATGGGGTCCTCTCGATATGGAAAATGGACGTGTCGGGCTTAATCAAACAGGAACACAGCCAGACCAACGGTGGTGGTCCATAATCCCTTGCGGCCTTTGGCAACCTGAGTGATATTACTGGTCTTGATGAACAGCCCGCTGGCTTTGTAAGCCTGTTCTTTTTCCGACCATGCCTTGTTCGGGTCCACTTCCAGCCCCAGTGTGGTACCCAGCATATCGGCGGCAAGGTCTTCGGACATATCCTCCGCTTCCTGCTTGCTCATCCCATGCCCGTGGACTTCACTGA
>JBDKVE010000148.1:0-1702 GCA_039679345.1 Anaerohalosphaeraceae bacterium | reverse complement strand
TCGTCTGATAAGTAACCAGTCCGACGGAAAGGGACTTCGTTTTGCCGGTCATCGGGCGCCGATCAATGCGGGAGCAGTGAGCGATACAGTCCCGTGGCTGGCCAGCGGCAGTTCCGACGGGACTGTCCGACTGTGGGATCAGGCAACAGGCCGGGAGGTTGGGCAGTTTGTTGACTTTGGTAATGGCGAATGGATTGTGATTACACCGGAAGGCTACTACAATTCCTCGGCCCGGGGGCATGAATATCTCAATATCCGGCAGGGCAACAAGGTCTATGGCATTGACCAGTTTTATGACGTGTTTTACCGTCCCGACATTGTGTCGGCAAAACTCAAAGGGGATGATATTGCGGGTCTGGTAACACTGACGGTGGAAGAGGCGATCAAAAATCCTCCTCCTGCGGTGAAAATTTTTCAATTACCAAATCAGATCGGTGAACCGAAAGTGGAAGTCTGCTATCAGGTTCAGAGCACAGGCGGCGGCATTGGCGAGGTGCGTTTGTTCCAGAATGGCAAGCTGATCAAATCCGATGGATTCTATCGTGAAGTTACGGCACAAAGCAAAGCGGCAACCCTGAAGCTGGCTCAATTAAACAGCAGGGCCGTGTATCAGGACATGCGTTCACTGACCATCAAGGAAAAACAGAGTCCCGGCGCACACGTGCTCAGGGCAAAGGGTGATCTGTTTGATGAATGTGTAGAGATCGCAACCATTGCCGGTGAAAATGAAATCAGCCTGGCCGCTTTCAATGCTCCCAATACGGTGCAAAGTGTGATGGGCACAGCCCGCTTCCACTCGACCAGACCGCCCGATGAGCCGCATCTCTATATCCTGGCCGTTGGCATTGACCGGTATCGTGACGCTTCCATTAATTTGAAATATGCGGCCAAGGACGCCAGGGATTTCATGACCCAACTGGCCGACAAAGCTAAAACCATCTACAAACCGGCCAACATCCATCTGACCAGCCTGGTCGATGAGCAGGCCGGCAAACAAAATATTCTGGCCGCCATTGAAAAACTGGCGGGGCAGGTGAAACACGGCGACAGCTTTATTTTCTTCGACGCCTCCCACGGTCTGCTTTTGCAAAACCAGTACTACATCGTTACCGGCAACTTCGACGGGCGACTGGATAAAGATGTAAGCCTGATCAGTTCCAATGAGATTGTCGAGATGTCCAAAAAGATCAAAGCGCTGTCGCAACTGTTTATTTTTGATACCTGCCATGCCGGTGGTGTGGATAATATTATCAGCGGTCTGTATGATGCCCGGATGTCCGTGCTGGCTAAAAAGATGGGGCTGCACATCTATGCATCGGCAGGCTCTGTTGAGACGGCCTTGGACGGTTATCAGGGCAACGGGTTGTTTACCCATGCTCTATTGGAAGGATTGAAAAACAGCGCCGCGGTGGACAAGGACAAGAGCGGTACCGTTACCGTGAAAAATCTAGGGATTTACTCCCGGGAGATGACCAGGGAGATTTCCACTAAACTCGGCCACCCGCAAACGCCGCTCATTATCAATTTCGGCAAAGACAGCAAGTTGTTTGATGTGCGCTAGGAAGTATTGAGGTGGCGACTGTCCATAACCTGATGGACTGCATAGAAGAGCAGTTGCCGGAAATAACAAAAAGGTATAAACAGGAATCTGAATATTTCATGATGGCTTTCGCGTGAGTGGATTTTCTACCGGTGAAATAAA
>JBDKVE010000147.1:0-10350 GCA_039679345.1 Anaerohalosphaeraceae bacterium | reverse complement strand
GGTATTTATCGTTATTGCGAGGACAGAGCGTGAGGAGCGGGAGAAAAAGGTTCGAAATCCCTTTGGGGGAGCGGTTATTTTCTGTCCATAGAATCTCCCGCATAAGGAAATCAGGGATAGAATTTTTCACTTATTTTTCATTTTTTCCAGAATTCCCTGCCTGTTTTGGTTCCAGATTTCGCATTGAGATAGGGGGGATAGTGTTTTTATAGATTGAGATCGGGAGGTACAGACATGAAACGGATAAGAATAGTGTTAGTAGGGATAGTTCTTGTAGGGCTGGTAGGTGGTTCACTGGCTGGGACGTATGGCGGGGGTAGTGGGACAGCCGAGGATCCGTATCAAATCTGGACGCCGGAGGAAATGAACACCATTGGACTCAATCCAGGAGATTGGGCAAGCCATTTCAAGCTCATGGCTGACATTGATATGTCCGCTTATACGGGTACACAGTATAATATCATTGGAAATGATACCACGGACTTCACCGGCACGTTCGAGGGCGGCAGGCATATCATCAATAACCTGACCTATATAACCAGCGAGGCTGTTAATAACGTCGGTCTGTTTGGTCCTGCTATTGACGCCACGATAAAAAATCTTGGCGTGGAACATGTTTCTATTTCGTCCGGCGGCTCCTGTATTGGCGGACTGGTGGGGCTGACTATTCACAGTTCAATCACCTCCTGCTATGTGACAGGTTCAGTCCGTGGAACAGACACTATCGGGGTGCTGGTGGGGATTAATTTTGGTTCGCTTACGGAATGCTATGCGACTGGCTCGGTCAGCGGAAATGGCAATATTGGCGGGCTGGTGGGGTATAATGGTGGTACACTGATCGCCTGTTATGCGACCAGTTCAGTCAATGGAACAAGCGATATGGTTGGCGGACTGGTGGGACGTAATTCTAATGGCACGTTAACTGCATGTTACGCCACCGGCTCCGTCAGCGGTGTTTATTATGTTGGTGGGCTGGTGGGGTATAATGATGGTTCAATCAACACCTGCTTCTGGGATACACAGACGAGTGGACAGAGCCTTGGTGTGGGCGCAGGCGACTCAACGGGCCTGGCCGGTGAAACTACCGCCCAGATGCAAACTCTTTCGACCTTTACGGATGCAGGCTGGGATTTTACGGATACCGATGGTGATCCAGCCGAGTGGCGGATGCCAAGTAATAATTACCCGCACTTGGCATGGGAACCCTACAATGAAGGCTATGGCGGAGGCAGCGGGACGGCAGAAGATCCCTATCAGATATGGACAGCGGAGCAGATGAATGCTGTCGGCGCCAATCCAGGAGACTGGGAAAGCCATTTTAGGCTGATAGCTGACATCGATATGTCTGCTTATACGAGTACGCAGTATAATATCATTGGAAATAATACACAAAAATTCACCGGCACGTTTGATGGAAATGGGCACAAAATTCGCAACCTGACATATACGACAAGTGAAGATACCAGTTATGTTGGTCTATTTGGCCGGACTAATAATGCTGTAATATGCAATCTTGGCATCGAGAATATCTCGCTCTCCACCGGCGGCAGTTACGTCGGGGCCGTGGCGGGATGGAATGGGTATGGCAGCACAATCACTGCCTGTTATACAACGGGTTCGATTTCCGGCAAGAACTATGTTGGGGGTCTATCGGGGGTTTCATCGGGTACACTCACCACCTGCTATGCAAGCGATTCGGTCAGTGGAATAAATAATATCGGCGGGCTGGTGGGATATAATCATCCGGGTGTAATAGCCTCCTGCTATGCCGTAGGCTCGGTCAGTGGAACAGGCCTTGTTGGCGGTCTGGCGGGGTGGAATAGTACGAGTTCAACCATCACTGCCTGCTTCTGGGACACTCAGACAAGCGGTCAGATGACCAGTGCTGGTGGTATCGGTAAAACCACCGCCGAGATGCAGATGCTATCGACCTTTATTGATGCCGGGTGGGATTTTACACAGTCAGATGGCGATCCTGCCGAGTGGTGGATGCCGACCAATAATTACCCTCAATTGGCATGGGAACCCTATCATGAAGGCTATGGCGGGGGAAGAGGAACACCGGAGGACCCTTATCAAATTGCAAACAAAGCAGACCTTTTCACCTTGGCGGCAAATCAGAATGATTATATCAAATGCTTTATTCTAACGGCGGACATTGATCTGTCGGGAGAAAATTTTTCTGCCGCCGTGATTGCGCCGGATACTGATGCGGCAACAAGCGGTTTCCAAGGGACAAAATTTACCGGCATTTTTGATGGCAATGACAAGAAAATAAGCAATCTGTCAATAATGGCGACTAACAGAGGTTGGGTGGGACTCTTCGGATACCTCGGTTCTGATGGACAGATCAAGAACTTAGGTGTGGTTGATACCAATATTGAGGGGGGAGACTATTCCGGCGGTCTGGTGGGGATGAATAATAACGGTACAATTACCTCCTGCTATACAACAGGGACGATGAGGGGGAGTGGAGGTTCCTATGTCGGCGGGCTGGTAGGGGAGAATAAATCTGGTACGCTTACCTTCTGCTATGCAACAGTGACGGTGAACGGAGCCTGGTCTGTTGGCGGACTGGCGGGGCATAGTGGCGATACAATCACCTCCTGCTATGCGACAGGGACTGTCAGCGGAGACTCCTCTGTTGGTGGGCTGGCGGGATATAATGGCGGTATGATAACCTCCTGCTATGCGACAGGGGCTGTCAGCGGAAACTGGGTTGTCGGAGGATTGGTAGGATTGCAGGACAGTGGGTTCATCACTTCTTGCTATAGCACTGGGCTAGTTACTGCTTCTTCCTCTTCTTCTTTTTCTATAGGGGGGCTAGTAGGGACTCGGTATTACGATGGTATCATCACTTTATCTTTCTGGAATACCCAGACTAGCGGAAAATCGATTAGTGCCGGCGGAACAGGGAAAACCACTGCGGAAATGAAGACGCTATCAACCTTTACCTCCGAGGGATGGGATTTTTCAGTAACAGACGGTGATGCAGCGGACTGGTATATGCCAGTGGATAGTTATCCACAATTAAAATGGCAGCAATGGGTAGTTGTCCCTAATATTGTCGGACTATTACTGGCAGACGCTCAATCGTCAATATTCTCGGCCGAATTGCAGGTTGGTTCAATTACGATGTTTCCCAGTAATTCTATTCCAAAGTGGACCGTTATCAGTCAGTCACCTGCCTCGGGGCAGACTATTTCTGGTACCACAACGGTCAATATCGTTGTTTCTATGGGGCCGCCATTACCTGGTTCTGGTACGGCTGAAAATCCATATCAAATCTGGACTGCAGAACAAATGTATTCCATTGGGTTCATTCCGGAAGAATGGAATAAGAATTATATTTTAATGGCTGATGTTGATATGTCAGCTTATACAGAAACAATTTATATGGTCATTGGTAGTCCTACCTTGCCATTTACAGGCATTTTTGACGGCAGCGGCCATACGATCAGCAATGCGGTGATCCATCAGCTCGGTAATGATTATGTGAGTCTGTTTGGTTACATTGGCATGAGTGGACTGATCAAGAACTTAGGCGTGATGGATGCCGATATTCAGGGGCGCTCTAAAGTCAGTGAGCTGGTGGGATACAATGGCGGTACGATTAGCTCTTGCTATGCGACGGGTTCTGTCAACGGAAATAGCTCTGTCGGCGGGCTGGTGGGGTATAATTACGGTACGATTATCTCTTGCTATGCGATGGGGACTACGAGCGGAAAAAGTCAATCCTGCAATGTCGGTGGGCTTGTGGGGGAAAATGAATCCGGTACGATAACCTCCTGTTATGCGACGGGAGCTGTCAGCGGAAATGGCAATATTGGCGGGCTGGTGGGATCCAATAGCGGTAGGATTATCTCTTGTTATGTAAGAGGGGCTGTTAGTGGAAATGGTTCTGTCGGCGGGCTGGCGGGGTATAATAATAGCGGTACGATTACTTCTTGCGATGCAACGGGGGCTGTTAGCGGAAATCAAGCTGTCGGCGGGCTGGTGGGGGTAAATGGTTCTGGGGGTATACTAACCTCCTGCTATGCGACAGGGACTGTCAGCGGAATAACACACGAGGCGAATGTCGGCGGGCTGTCGGGGTCTAATTACGGTACAATTACCTCTTGCTATGCGATGGGGGCTACAAGCGGAAAAGGTCAATACTGCAATGTCGGTGGACTTGTGGGGGAAAATGAATCCGGTAAGATTACCTCTTGCTATGCAACAGGAACTGTGAGCGGAACAGAACGAGTCTCCTATGTTGGCGGGCTGGTGGGACATAATAAATCCGGTACGATTACCTCTTGCTATGCGATGGGGGCTACGAGTGGAAGCTACTACTCTGAAATCGGCGGGCTGGTGGGGCAAAATTATACTGGTACGATTTCCTCTTGCTTTGCGACGGGGAGTGTCAGCGAAACAGGAGAAGGCTCTGATGTTGGCGGGCTGGTGGGGAGAAGTTGGGGAATGGTCACGACGATGTCTGGCTTCTGGGATATACAGACCTCCGGACAAACAATGAGCGCTGAGGGTGAGGGCAAAACAAACTCTCAGATGCAGACCCTAACTACTTTCACTTCGGCCGGTTGGGATTTTACGACAACATGGGCGATTTGCGAAGGTACGAATTATCCTCGATTCTTATGGCAAATACCTGCGGGTGATTTTGTCTGTCCGGATGGAGTCTTCATAGAAGACCTTCTCTACCTATCGAGCCGATGGTTAGAATCAAGCCTTGAAGCCTATGCTTCAGCAGATCGAACAGGAGATGGCAAGGTGAATTTGGATGATTATGCCCTGTTAGCTGAGCAGTGGATGTCTGGTGTCGAATTAATGCCGAGCATGACCTACAAGGTTGGTGAGTGTGATACAGGAAGTGTCCTATCAGCAGGGAATCCGTTGCGGTTTACGGTGAAGGTAGATGGACGCTTCATAGATTTTGAAGACCTGATCTTTGCCAACTGCTGTATCGAAAAAGGTATCCGTTTAGAGATGATGGTGGAAGGCAGGGTTATAACCCTCACTGAAACGGAATTGTCGGAAGGGATATGTAATTGCGTATGCAACTACCCCACTACAGCACGGATGGGACCCTTTGAGCCGGGTACCTATACGGTACAGGTCGATCAGATTAACTATTCTGGTTATATTACTCCAATAGGCCAGATGGAGATCGTAATTAGTTCAGATCAATGAGAGAGAAGTTTCCTTTTCGGAAAAATAGAAATAGAAGAATAATTGAGTTCCAGAATAATGTTGCAGGGAGAAAGAGAAAAACGTTATTCCCTATCGAACTATCGACCCTAAAACCCTATCGAATGGTATCGAAAATGTTTGAGAGCTGGAAATAGGAAACTGTTGGAGAATGAGAGGTGGAATATGAAAACTTTTATTACACTTCTGGTTGTATGCTCTTTGAGGCTGTCCTGTTTTGCATTGTGTCCCTCGATGGACTTTACCGGGGATTGTCGTGTGGACCTTGCTGACTTTGCCCTGTTTGCTGAACAATGGCTGACTGAAGGTGTCCCGGATCCTGACATCGTATGGGTATCTATCAATGATCCGGGGGTATCTGGATACGAGCCTTTTAACGGCGAAATGAGTCAATACGAAACGACCAATGCCCAGTATTGCCAGTATCTTAATACCGCACTTGCTTCCGGCGACATCACTGTCAGCGGCCATTACGTTGCAGGAGCCAAAGGTTCTTATACCGGAAAAAACTATTATGACCTTGACGGTGCCGGCTATACTGACGACGGGGCCATCAACGGCGGAGCGGCACGGATACACTGGACGGACAGCACGTTTACGGTTGATGACGGTTTTGAGAATCACCCAGTCACGCAAGTGAGCTGGTACGGGGCATCAGCGTTTGCAAGCTATTACGGCTGGCGTCTGCCGACCCGGGGGGAATGGTGGGCGGTAGCGGACTATGACGGAAGCTATACCTACGGCTGCGGAACGAGCATTAATAACAGCATAGCGAACTATCTCGGCTCGACGCATCCCGACGGCACAACGCCGGTAGGCGCATTCGGGTCATACGGCTATGGCATGGCGGATATGGCGGGTAATGTGTGGGAATGGACAAGCTCCCCGGCTTGGGAAACATCTTTCATTATTATCGGCGGCGGCTGGCTGCACGGCCCTGGCATGTGCATGGTCAATGGTGGTTCATGGTTGGGCCCGGGCGACATGGTCTTCCTCTTCGGATTTCGGGTGTGTCGTTGAGTGTTCTACTTGAGGATTTTCTGTTACCCTTTACAGGATGTAGGAGCGATATTTGTGGGAAAAAAAGAAGAGCATAACTATCGTTGTACCCTTCGGCTCATTATCGAGCAGACAGGTTATCTATATTGGAGGAGGGCAGTTGGGAAATGGACTGCCCTCCTGTTATTTATTTTCCTACTCCCCCATCAACTTATCCAGTACCTCCGCTGCCTTCTTTTTATTCGCATCACTGGCCTTGGAATAGAACTCATTTAAGATCCTGATATTGCTCCACTCTCCCAACTCCAGTAAAGTTTTATTATCAATCCCGTTTTCAGCCAGATTACATGCCCAGCTTTTTCTGAGATACTACAATATATTTCTTATCCATACTATTCCCATCGTGAAAATCAGTGTAATTACCGATGTAGTTTCTTCCTTCATGAACTTATTTTGATATTATAGCAATATTTTTCAAAAAATACATAGTTCCCACAATTGACAAGGCAAGATATATGTTGGTAATATTAGGACAGTTAAGATATAACATCTTGAATCAGCCATAATATTCTGCTCACTTTGACACCTTGCTGATATTAATGAATATTTATTTGTTTATATATAAAAGCAATTTTTCAAATTGTATTTTTCAAGAAACCACTTTGTAGCGAGGAGGAAACATGAAAAAGATAACTTTTATTTTAATTTCGACAATGGCTCTGGAAATGAGTTTGTGCGCCTTCTGCACGGGCAAGACCATCACCGTCAACTCCGCCGGCGGAGCCGACTTTACCAGTATCCAGCCGGCCATTGCGGACGCGGGGACAGTCAACGGCGATGAGATCGCCGTGGCCCCGGGAACCTACCATGAATCCATCGATTTCCTCGGCAAGGCCGTTCGCCTTTACAGCAGCGGCGGACCGGAGGTTACGATTCTGGACGGCTTTGAGCCGCTATTGCAGGAAGATTTCAATGACGGCAACTACAACGGATGGCAAACCAAAGACCAGGGCACAGCAGGGAGCCCCTCTGTCTGGTCAGCGGCAACGGGAGTCATGGTACAGAGCAGCAATATCCATTCCACTCCGAATACAGGTTCGGGAAGTCTTCCAATGTTAGGAACCTACGCATTGTGGCAGGCAGGCACATCCTGGACCGATTACCAAATCACCCTCACCATGAAGTCCGCCGACAATGATGCCATGGGGGTCATGTTTCGTTACCAGGATTCAAACAACTACTACCGTTTTGCCTGGCTTCGTGAGAGTCACAGTCAGGGTGTAGGACGGCTACAGCTTATCAAGATGCAGAACGGGGTTGTTACAGTTCTAAGCGATATGAACGATGAAGAAGTTGTTTATGCTGTGAATCAGTGGTACACGATAAAGATTATAGCATCAGGAGCAAATATGGACGTCCTGATTGACGATTGTTTGTACCTGTCAGCCGTTGATTCAACTTTCGCATCCGGCTCTATGGCGCTGTATTGCTGGGGCAATGCCGGAACCTATTTTGATGATATCACCGTAAAACAGGCGCTCCCTCACGTTGTCCAGTGTCTAAACGGAGAAGGCCCCGGAACGGTTCTGGAGGGATTTACGATCACCGGCGGCGAGCCCGACGTCGGCTATGGGCTCGATAACTTCGGCGGCGGGATGTTCAACTACACCAGCAGCCCGACCGTGACCCATTGCATCTTCAGCGACAACACGGCCAACAGCGGCGGCGGGATGTTCAACTACTACCACAGCAACCCGATCGTGACCGACTGTATCTTCAGCGACAACGCGGCCAAAAATGGAAGTGGCGGCGGGATGTTCAACTACTACCACAGCAGCCCGACCGTGACCGACTGTATCTTCAGCGGCAACGCGGCTTCTGTCGATGGCGGCGGGATGTACAATTACTACAACAGCAGCCCGACCGTGACCGACTGTACCTTCAGTGGCAACACGGCTTCTGTCGATGGCGGCGGGATGTACAACTGGGACCACGCCAGCCCGACCGTGACCGACTGTATCTTCAGCGACAACGAGGCCAAAAATGGAAATGGCGGCGGAATCTACAATACAAACTACTGCAATGCAAAGGTGACCCATTGCACATTTTATAACAATACGGCGAAAAATCAAGGGACCGGGCTGTATACGGTTGGTCCTTCCAGCAGCACGACAGTGACCCATTGTATCCTCTGGGACAGCGCATGGAACATAGGATCCGAAGAGATATACAATGGTACAGACGGTTCAACGACTGTCACCTACAGTAATATCCAGGAAGGCTTTGACGGACCGGGCAACATCAATAGCGACCCGGCCTTCGTCGATGCCGGCGCCGGAGATTTCAGATTGGTCTGGTATTCTCCCTGCGTTGATGCCGGTGACAACGCCGCGCCTGATCTTCCGGCAGCCGACCTGGCAGGCAATCCGCGGATTATGGACGGAAATGACGACGGCATGTCCGTGGTCGATATGGGCGCTTATGAGCTTGAACCCGGCACAACACAGACCAGCCGGGGTTCCCTGTCTGTCATTATCGAGCCCAACGAGGCCGTTGACGCAGGGGCCATGTGGAGGATTGAAGGGTCTGCGGAATGGCACAACAGCGGCGATGTCATCGAACTGTCGCCGGGCTATTATAAACTGGAGTTCAGCGAGTTCTCAGATTGGTTCGAGCCCCAAACGCTTGAGGTGGAGTACGATTCTCCCAGCCCGTACCAAGTGCAGCAGCAAACCCTTTATGTGAGGGTTATCGCGGATATGAACGCTGTCGCGACTGCACAGTACAAGCCGCTGGCGGTTTTTGAAATCGGTCAGATACCGCCCCGGGATGCTCATGTCGGCAGGGTCATGGAGTTTATTGCGTCCGTGGATATCCTCGGGGAGGATGCAGTGTTTTCAATGACACCGTCGCCTGCTCCCCAGGGGACGATTCAGATGGATGCGGCAGGCGGATGGTTCCGGTACGAACCTGACCCCAGTGACCGGGCGGCGTTTGACGTTACGTTCCGCGCTGAGACGGTCGCTGACATCGTCGAACAAACGATTCGGATAACGCCGCTGAACAATAATCCCCCGGAACAAACGATTATTGGCCTCAGCCCGCTTCAGGATATTCCGAACGAAGCCAATCTGGAATACATCATCGTCAAAGAAGAAATCACTCCCAATTACGAGATGAACGGAAAACTCCACGAGGAAGTTAAATCCGTGACTGTACAGGGAATTGAGATTACTATCGAGGACAAACCGGAAAATCGTGTTTATGCTTATAACGAGTCTAGGGACATCAAGGACCTGACCATTTACGCCAAGACGCTGATTATTAAAGACACCTTGTGGCTGCCGCAGACGAACGTAACAATCTATGCCCGGGACATACTCTTTGATGACGGCGGTGGCAGCAGGGTAATGATTAAGACAACGCCGATTGACAGCAGAAACCCGATCTTAAATCCTTATCCATTAGATGGCCTTAACGCAACAGATATCAACCTGTTCATAGAATCGTATGAGGCCGATGGAGGCCTTGGTGGACGTTTTGCCATGAACGGGACAAGAGGGTTCAAGGGCGGATCGCTAGGGCAGTCAGGAAAGATGACGTGCAGCCTGAACAAGGCACGGCCGTTGGCGTGGCTTAGCCCCTATGCTGTGAAAATGGTCGTTGTCCATGCCAAGGACGCCTATCTTTATCGGCACGGCACCGAAACACACAATATCCTATCCGAGAATGCCGTCGTGCTGAATCTGTACAGGAATTTGTCGCAATGGCAAGACCTGCCTTCGCAGTGGCGGTTCGAGTTCGAGCAGATTCAGCAGGAAAGCGATTTGCTTCTGCATCGCATCGAGAATGGACTGGATTTCTTCGGCAATCCGCCTGACTGGGTTCCGGCGCTATCCTTTGAGGTGCTCCAAGCCGTGTACGCACAGGAAATAGACCATGCGATGCGCGTCATGTACCTTTCGCACTGGCTGCAGAACAAAGCAGATACCGCCGCCAAGAAATGGAATGGACTGAAAAGCAGTCGCCAGCAGCTTTGGAACCAAAACGAGCAATTCAAGGCTGACTATGCGAATATCAATGCGCTTATCGTTGCGCTCAAAGCGCGGGCGGACGCGATCACAGCCAGGATTGGCTGCGCCG
>JBDKVE010000146.1:0-18631 GCA_039679345.1 Anaerohalosphaeraceae bacterium | reverse complement strand
TTTGAGCACGTGCACTGAAGATATCGAAGGCTTCAATCATCGTCATTCCCCCTCCGATATGGCAATAATGTCCTTCCGCTCCTGTTGGAATCGCGCCTTCCACCACCAGAATAAATCCCTGCTGGGTTAATGCCCCAAAGTCATATAAATCGACCTTGTTGTCTTTGTTTATGTCCATGCTCAGGCCTGTACCACTCTGTAACCATTGTTCGGACAGGGCGGTGACTTCTGTGGGCGATGGATGCTGACCCAGTGCGTCTGACAAGGCGACATCGCCTGCTGAGGCTATCAGGTTTGAATGATATTCCATGTTAATTTTGTTAATCAGGATGTCGTCAATGCTCGCAATATTCACACTGTTTAACAGGGAGACCGAACATCCGGTACAGCTTTGGCCTTGCAGCCAGATAACACGGGGGTTGCCGTTTCCGGCCAGGGCTTTGTTGAGTATATCAAGGGGCAAAACAGAGGTGATTCCTACAGCACTGGCAATTTTCAAAAAATCACGTCGGGTTAATCTCATACATCAAAATCCTTTCTGCAGCATTAAGAAAACAACAAGTAAGTTTACCTATATTTCTCTCCCCAATATGACGTGTTTGAAATCATCAATAGAAGTTTTTGTATTAAAGGGATTTTGGTTTTGCAAGAAAAGAAAAAAATAAAATATTTTTATAAATAATTGAAATTAAAAGAGTTATCGGTTTTATGTTTTCGGAATCTGTTTGGGATGTAATCAGAGTATTCAGAGGTAATTTGGAAGTCGGGGTAAAATGGGTATTTTAACAGAAGTCTTTAGGTGTTTATATGGATTGTTATGGTGGAATCATAGGTTGACACCATATTGAGTCTTTATACTGAGGTATAAAATAATGATATTGAAGAGTTTATATATTTCAAATAACTGAACATATATTAAGGAGTGGACATGCCTATGAGACACTTTGATAACTTTAAGCTAACTGCGGGATAAGCAAAATGGCGTGTTCATAAAAAATATCCTATAAACAGCTTAGAGGGTTTCATGTTTACATGTGGATATGGTTTTGTTTATAATACTACCAAATTTTAAAGTGCTCATTGACCATTGTGGATTTATTGGAACCAAATATGGAGGAAAATAAAAACGTTCATTTGGGGTTAGATCGTCTGCTTGGTATTCTGGATACCATGCCAGATGGAATCTATGTGGTCAGCAACAACTTTGATATTGAGTATGCTAATAAAGCTCTCTTAAATGATTTTGGTCCTATTGGCGATAACAAGTGTTACAAATATTTATTTGGCCGAACAGAACCATGTCCCTGGTGCCTGCAGGGTGATGTGCGAAATACGGCCCATTGGGAATGGGAAAGTCACAAAACAGGTAAAGTATATGATACGATTGATGCCCCTTTAGTGAATTTGGATGGCAGCATATCGAAACTTAAGATTATACGGGATATCACCAGCTATAAATATGTACAGCGAAAAATGGAGGATTTAGCTAAATTTCCCTCCGAAAATCCGTTCCCAGTATTGCGTATTGCACAAAATGGTACCATTCTGTATTCCAATACTCCCGGCAAAGTGTTACTGGAATTCTGGGACAGAACAGTTGGGCAAGTCGTTCCGGCCCGATGGGTTAAGATAATCCAGACAGTTGTAGCGTCCGGCCGGACATCGGTTCGTCAAATCAAATTACATAATCGCATATTTTCATTTGTATTCGCCCTCATACCAGATTCGAATTATATCAATATTTACGGTCGGGATATTACTCGACAAAAAAAGTCCGAAGATGCGTTGAGTAAGAGCCGGTTGGATATGAGTCGGGCGCAAGCCGTGGGAAATATTGGAAGCTGGCGTTTGAATATACAATGCAATGAACTGACCTGGTCGGATGAAAATCATCGTATTTTTGGGATTCCCAAAGGAACTCCGCTATCTTATGAGACATTTCTAAGCGTGGTTCATCCAGAGGATCGAGACTATGTTGATACGACATGGAAGGCAGCCCTTCGGGGGGAGCCATACGATATCGATCACCGGCTTGTTGTCAATGGTATAACCAGGTGGGTTCATGAAAAAGCATATCTTGAATTGGATGAGCATGGTGAGCTACTTGGGGGATTTGGAACAACACAGGATATCACTGAACGCAAAGTGATGGAGGAGAAGATAAGGTACAGCAGTAAGCGATTTGAAATTCTCTCAGAGACCGCCAGCCAGTTGCTTCAGGAAAAAAATCCGCAACAGATAGTCGATATGCTTTGTCAGAAGGTAATGGAGTATCTCGATTGCCACATCTACGTCAATTATCTTGTTGAAGAATCCGATCATCAGCTGCACCTCAATGCCTCCGCTGGTATGTCGGATGAGATGGAACGCCGTATTGAATGGCTTGATTTCGGTCAGGCGATTTGTGGTCGTGTTGCCCAGGAAGGCAAACGGATTGTTGCTGAAGATATTCAGGAATCCTGTGACTCCAGGGCCGACCTGGTCCGATCTGTTGGTATCAAGGCATACGCCTGTCATCCGCTCGTGCTGCAGGGTCGAGTCATGGGGACACTCTCTTTTGGAACCCGCTCAAGGACCACTTTCAGCGAGGATGACCTTGCGATGATGAAAACCGTGGCTGATGAGGTGGCAACGGCCATTGAACGCAAACGAACCATGGAGGCGCTTGAGGCGGCTGCTGTTGCGACCTTGAATGAGAAGAATCGTCTTGAAGCCATTATGGAAATCCTGCCTGTCGGTGTTTCCATCCTTGATGCAAGCGGGGGAGTCGTTAAGACCAACAGCACATTCGATGCAATCTGGGGAAGCCTGCGACCTGCTGTGCGGAATATTGAAGAATATGCTGCTTATAAAGCGTGGTGGTGTGATACAGGCAAGCCGGTTAAGCCGGAGGAATGGGCCTCGGCCATCGCGGTTCAGAAGGGACAGGCCGTCATTGGGCAGGAGCTGGTAATTGAGCGATTTGACGGAACCCGGGCATTTGTTCTCAATAGCGGCGTTCCCATACGAGATTCCGACGGCAGGATTATCGGAAGTGCGGTAGCGATTCTGGATATTTCAGATCGCAAGCATGCCGAGGAGGCACTGCGAAAATCGCATGATGAGCTTGAAAAGCGGGTCAAGGAAAGAACCCGGGAACTGGCCCAAACCGTCGATATTCTTGAGGGTGAAATCCGGGATCGGATTCTTGCCGAAAAGGCGGCAAAGACCGAACGCAAACGGTTCGAAGATGTTCTCGAAATGATGCCTGCTTATGCCATACTGCTGACCCCGGATTATCGTGTTGCATACGCCAATCGTACGTTCCGCCAATGGTTCGGTCACGACCAGGGCAAACCATGCTATGAATTTCTTTTCAACCGGACCCGGCCTTGTGAGGACTGTCAAACTTACACGGCTCTGAAAACCGGAAAGCCGCATTATTGGGAATGGACTGGCCCCAACGGCAATAATTACGATATCTACGACTACCCCTTTACCGACACGGACGGCTCGCCGCTGATTATGGAGATCGGTGTTGACGTGACCGCCCACAAGAAGGTCCAAAAGGCGGTCAGGCAGGGTGAAGAACGATACCGAAGTCTGACGGTTGCAACCTCGCAGATTGTCTGGACCACCAATGCACACGGCCAGGTCTGCGGAGATATGCCTTCGTGGCGGGCACTTACAGGCCAAAGTGCCGAAGAAATCCAGGGATGGGGATGGATCGATGCTCTCCACCCGGATGACCGTGATCGCACTGCTGAAATCTGGACACAGTCGGTTCGGGACAAAAGTCTCTACCAGACCGAGTACCGGATAAGGCGACAGGATGGGGATTATTGCTATGTGTCTGTGCGCGGCGTGCCGATCATCGAACCGGATGGAAGCATCCGGGAATGGATTGGAACCTGTACCGACATCACGGAACGCAAGGCGGCCCAGGAAAAACAGGGCGTTATGAATTCGCTGCTGGAATTGTTTGCAAAAAAAACGCTGCGGAAAGAATATCTCGATGCAGTGGTCAAAGTCATCCGGGACTGGAGCCATTGCCAGTGTATTGGAATCCGCCTGATTAATTCCGATGGCTGCATCCCGTATGAATCCTGTGTTGGATTCAGCGATGAGTTTCTTGCCCTGGAAAATATGATTTCGCTGCACAAAGAGACCTGTGCCTGTGTCCGGGTTATTGCGGAAATGCCTGACCCCCAGGAATTGCCCGTCATTACATCCAAAGGCTCTTTTCGATGTGCCAATACCCTCGAATTCATCAGGGACCTGCCGGAAAAAGACAAGGCCCGCTATCGGGGCCAATGCCCCCGATGTGGTTTTGCCTCGGTTGCGGTAATCCCCATTCGGTATCGGGAAAAGGTACTTGGCGCAATCCATCTTACCGATAAACAGGTCAATAAAATATCACCGGAAGCCGTTGAATTCCTTGAAAATATGGCCATGCTGATCGGAGAGGCTTTGTTCCGATTCGAGACGGAAATTTCCCTGCGGTTGAGCGAATCCCGTCTTTTGGAGGCCCAACAGGTGGCGCACCTGGGCAATTGGGAATTGGAACTGGACACAAATTCTCTGTGGTGGTCAGATGAGGTGTATCGTATCTTTGGATTGGCACCCCAGCAAGTCATGCCGACCTACGATATGTTTTTGTCGTATGTGCATCCCGAGGATCGAAACGAGGTGATCAGCACAATAGAAAGGGCCATGTCGGAAGAGGTACAATATAGTATTGACCATCGGGTGGTTCGGCCCGACGGCTTCGAGCGTGTTGTTCATGAACAGGCCGAGATCGTTTATGATGCAACTCGTAAACCCACTCGGATGGTAGGGATTGTACACGACATTACGGATCGAGTCCGTGCAGAAGAGGCCGTCCGGCAAAGCGAACAGCGTTTTCGTCTGATGGCTCAGGCGTCGAAAGATGTCTTTTGGATGAGCACTCCGGGCGTTGGACAAATGCTGTATATCAGCCCGGCCTATGAGACACTCTGGGGCAGAACCCGCAAAAGCCTGTACCGCGATCCTAAAACTTTTCTGGAAGCGGTCCATCCGGAGGACAGAGGCAAGCTCATCGCAGGCATTCAAGGTCATGCTGAAGGCCGGTGGGATTTTGAGTACAGAGTTCTACAGGCTGATGGTTCCATACGCTGGGTCCATGATATCGGCTATCCTGTACGAGATGAGCGCGGCGAGCTGACATTGATGGCCGGCATGGTTCGTGATATCACGGACCGGAAAAAAGCTGAAGAGGATATTCTTGCGCAGCAGAAAGAGCTGCGTTCTCTGACCATGCAGTTACAATTGGCTGAAGAACGTGAACGGCGTCGAATTGCTCAGGATATTCATGATTCCATTGGCCAGATACTTTCGTTTTCAGGCAATGAACTCAAGCTGCTTCAGCGATCCGTGCCGGAGGGTATTGCAGAATCTCTTCGGGTCATCACGGAACAGTTGGATATCGCCGTTGAACAGGCCCGCTCCCTGAGCTTTAATCTGAGTCCAAGCCTGCTTTATGATCTGGGTCTTGAAGTGGCAATCGAAGATCTGGCGGACAGAATTTCAAGGGAACGAAAAATGAAGTGTTCATTTAAAAACTGTTCCCTGGAAAAACCACTGACTGAGGATGTCAAAGTACTTCTCTATCGCGGGGCCAGAGAACTGCTGATTAATGCCTCAAAACATGCCCAGGCCACGATGGTAAAGATTTCATGCGTGCGGTCCGGTTCCGATATTGTAATTGAGGTCCAGGATGACGGTCGCGGCTTTGATGTCTCTACACTGAAGGATAAAACAAAAACGGTCAGGGGATTTGGTCTGAGGAATCTGCATGAACGCCTTCAATATATTGGCGGTTCCATGAAGATTGAATCCAACGCAGGTGCAGGAACGAAAGTCATTCTGACTGCACCATTGAATATGGAACAAAACAGTCAAAAGGAGATCACGCGTGAGCATTAAAATTATATTAGCCGATGATCATGTTATTTTGCGTGAAGGGTTGGCCAGGGCACTTCAATCAGAAACAGGCTTTGATATAGTCGGACAGGTTGGTGATGGACATTCCGCCATTAAGCTCATACGTGAGAAATCGCCGGATGTGGTGGTGATGGATATCGGTATGCCGGAGCTGAATGGCATTGAGACAACCCGCATCATCAACAAAGAATTTCCCCAGGTCAAGGTGATTGGGTTATCCATGCACTCCAATGATAAATATGTCAGAGAGATGTTCCGTGCCGGCGCTTCCGGGTATTTATTGAAGAACTGTGCCTTTGAAGAACTGATTGGAGCCATTCGAACGGTCATGGGGGGAAAAACCTATGTGAGTCCTTCCATTGGCAGTATGATCATTCAAGAATATATCAGTAAAAATGAACAGGAAAAATCGGCATTCTTTTTGTTGAGTCAACGTGAGCGGGAAGTCCTGCAATTATTTGCCGAGGGCAAAACCACCAAACAGGCTGCTGCGTGTCTGCATATCAGTCCCAAGACGGTGGAGGCGCATCGTTTGAATCTGATGAATAAACTTGGAATTGATAATATCGCACAATTGACCAAATATGCCATCCAGGAGGGTTTGACGGCGTCGGAACTGTAGTATTTTTCCTGTTATAGTATTCTGTTTTCAAGTCAGCACAGGTTGCGCTGTAGTAGCGTGCCTGCAAGTCATTTTTGTTTAAGCGTTAGCATACTTCAGGAGGAATCTCCGGTCAAACTGAGTAATTAGGATAACATTTTTAAGGAAATCCCCTATTTCACAACCATAACGTGCCGGTTATTTTGATTAAAGATCCAATTTCAACAGGATATTCTGAAATGAGAAGATGACTTATGAAAATAGCCAAAGTTCAACGATGTGAAGCCTGTGAATGTGCTTATAATGCTGAAAATCAATGCCATGCGATCGCAATCACGATAGTTGAAGGAGCGACTCTCCCCATGTGTGACACATTTTGCTCGTCAGGCATAAAAGGCGGCAATTCAAAAAATTGTGGAGGCGTTGGTGCCTGTAAGATATCGGAGTGTATATTCAATATCGCCCTCGAATGCCATGCTCCCGACATCCGAATAGGCCGCCGGGGAGACGAACTTGATTGCTTGACATTTCAGATGCGATAGGACTACCAATGTATCTGGATAAACAATGACTTGAAATGGAATTGTATAACATCAAGAAAGTAATGATAAGAATCTCTGGGCCGAAATAAAACGTTTTATATAAGATGTTTTTCCGGACAGAGAAAGGGAAGATTGCCATGAAAGTCAGAGAGATTATGAGCAGCCCCGTCGAAACGATTGATTTGGATGATAGTATTGCGGCCGCGGCCCAAAAAATGAAGTCATTTGACGTGGGCGTATTGCCCGTAATGAAATACAACAGAGTCATTGGCATGATTACGGACCGCGACATTGTGCTTCGAATTGTTGCTGAGAATGAAGATCCTCAGCAAACATCCGTGAGTTGTGTGATGACTATTGATACTGTCTGCTGCTCGGACGAGACCGATATCGAAGATGCCATCAGGCTGATGGAGTTAAAAAAAATCCATCGATTATTGGTTTTGGATAAATCCAAAGAGGTGTGTGGAATTTTATCGGTAGGGGATTTAGCCTGTAAAATGAAAAATGAACACATGCTTTCTGAGGTGCTGGAACGAATTTGCGAGCCGGTTTCCTCAAGATAATAAGCGAGTATGCTTTAATTCAGGAGAAGAATCGAAAAATGCTGATACTGACCCGAAAACAAAATGAGAGTATCCTTATCGGAAATGATATCGAAATAAGGATTACCGATATCCAACAGGATCAAGTGAAAGTCGGTATTACGGCTCCGAAATATGTTACGGTGTATCGTAAGGAAATCGTTTCGGAGGCGACTAATACAGATATCCAGGACTATTCGAGAATGATAAAAATACATCCTCGCGGATTTGAACGGCGTATGGTTTGACAAGGGACTCTGTTCTCGGATCGAATCGACCCCGTCAATCTGCAGTAAATGAGCATCCAACTTTTCCCTCCTCCTGCTGCCCCAGATGTACTGCCATTTGGGGCAGTTTTTTGCATGTCGATATGTATCCTGCCGAATGAAACGTATTTCGCAGGAACAAGTGGAATAGGAGAGAATCAACCCACTAAGTATTTGCCTGATGAAAAATAAGGGTATTCCCTATTTCGTCGTCAGAAACGATTCATAGAATGAAATCGTATTGAAAAGCAAGGAAGTGATTGAGAAATGATAAACATATTGGAAATCGGAGGTAACGTATGAAAATGAAGAAAAACTTAGAGAAGAGGAATTTGTGTGTTTTGATCGCCTGGTTCCTGGTGTTGTGCATTTTTTGTACTGACGCCGGGGCCTTGACCGTCCACGTGAAAGACCGAGCTGGAAATGATGTGACCGGTTTTCGCTGGATGGTTGAGGAAGACACAACATTTCATGTGGTGCCGGGTCTGCAGCTTACGGATACGCTGGGGACGCTGATCCACAATAGTTATGCTCCTGTTGTGTCCAACGGTAAAAGCGATCTTGCATCGGCGGTGATCAGCATACCCAGTGACAAGCGGTATCTGATTACCGTGATTCCGTTTGCCGGATACAGCATCAGCGGTAAAAATATCGCAGTCGGGCAGACGGATGTCACCGTGGTAGTCAATCCGCAGCCGCTGCCGACCGCACAGATAACCGTGCTGGTGTTTCACGATATCAGTCCTATCAATAATGCCCCGGATTTGAATGAGGCGGGTCTTGCCAACTTTAAAGTAATAATTTCCGATCCGGCAGGGCAGCAGATGCTGGACGCTTTTGGTAATATGCTGGGAACAACCTATCAGCAGAATCCGGATGGAACCTTTATACTGGATGCCGATGGTGCTCCCGTGGTGGAAACGATGGGCAACAGTATTTTGCTGACGGATGCGAATGGAGAATTAACGATTAAATACATTGCCCCGGGTAAATACGGGGTGGTTGTAGTTCCCCCGGCAGGAGAGACCGGATGGATTCAGACTTCCACCATTGAAGGTACTCCTACGGTAGATGCCTGGGTTAAGGCGAATGAGCCGCCGGTGTTTGTTGAATTTGGCCCGGCTTCCTATCATGTATTTTATGGATTTATCAAACAATTTAATACTATTCCGACCCCGGCCGGCCCCTCTGGTACCATAACCGGCAAGGTTGTATTTAATCATTTTGACCGGCCTCCCAATTTACAGGGATTCTGGCCGGGGGAACCGGTGGACGGTGCCTGGGTTGGCCTCAATACACTGCCCGGGAGAGTCGGACTTTATGCGGCTCCCTGTGATGGAAACAGCGAATTTACCATTTCCAATGTCCCTCCCGGAACATACCAATTAGTGACCTGGGATGAAAACCTGGATGCCATTTTCGGATTTAATCAGGTTGTGGTACCTCCCGGTGGCGGAACGGTTGCGCTGGGCAATATTCTGTCCTTCCGCTGGTTTGGGAAATTGGAAGGCAGTGTCTTCCTGGATACCAATCAGAATGGTTTTCGTGATTCAGGTGAATCCGGCATTGCTCAGCAGGCGGTGAATCTGCGATTCCGAAACGGCACAGTGTACCAGAGCACCCTCAGTGATCATATGGGCGACTATGCACTGGAAGAGGTCTTTCCATTCTTTAAATGGCTTGTGGTGGAAATCGATTTTGCCCGCTATAAAGCCACAGGACTGACTTCAGTCGTGGACTGGGGCGGAGTTATTCCGGCAGCCAATGGATGGGATATGCCCTCATTTGACAAGCTGAATCCGCAGCCGCAGACCGAAATCAATCCCAATACCGGCAATAACCTGTCTCGCACAGTTGTTGGTGAAGTTCTGACCCAGGCCATGCACCTGTTCCTGGGACAAACCAATATTATTGACTGGGGCAAGACCGGATATGGAGCCGGCCAGAATGGCGGGATATCCGGAATTGTCTATTACGCAGTGACACGTGCCGAAGATGATCCGCGATATTCAGCGGCAGAGCCGTGGGAACCGGGCATTCCGCGTGTCCAGATGAATCTTTATTTTGATATTAATTGCGATGGTGTTATTGACGACCTGAATGGTGATGGACCAACGCTGGCTGATGTGGATAATTTCCCCTTCGGCTGGAGAGATGAGCAGGCGTTGTTTGTACCGGGGGTGGATGTGGACCGTGATGGGGATGGGATTTTTGACGCCGGGGATGCGATCCAGATTGCCACAACCGACAGTTGGGATGATAACAAGCCCACCGGGGCAATTCATGATCCGCTGCCGGTGATTCATGGGAATCCTGTACAGCCCGGCTTTGACAACTTCGGAACCTGGAACCAGATTCGTGATGGTGTCTTTGACGGCGGATACGCCTTTGGATCCTATTTCCCTGGCGGTATTGCCTCAGACAGTACCGAGGTGGATGGATTGCCCAATAAAAATTATATTGTTGAGGCGACAACCCCGCCTGGCTATGAATTGTTTAAAGAAGAGGATAAAAACGTTGACTTTGGCGATGAATGGACACCAAGTACGCTGCTGCTGCCGCCGGTTTGCGTGGGCGACCTGCATCTGGTACCGCCCTATATGAGTTTTCAAACCGATGAAAACGGCAATCCGCTGCCCGGCATCGATCCGGCCGATCTGGTCCCGGTGCCTTTGGCCGGCAAGTGGCGTCCGCGTGCCGACCGCAAGCAGGTTTTGGTCGCAACAGGCAAGAACACCGCGGCCGATTTCTACTTCTTTACTCAGATGCCCAAGGGGGCCATGGCCATCGGATTTATTAATAATGATCTGGCGGCGGAATTTGATCCCACCAGCCCGATATTCGGTGAAAAATCTGCACCTTCCTGGCTGCCGATTTCCTTCCAGGACTGGGCTGGAAATGAGGTTGCCAGAGTCTATTGTGATGAGTTTGGAACCTATAATGCGATGGTACCCTCGTCCTTTACAAACAGTATGCCGGCGCCGGCGGGCTTTTCACCGCAGATGCTGACGTTTGTGATTAATCACCCGGGCCCGATTCCGAACCCGGACAATCCTGACCAGATGATCGTGGATCCATATTTTGACCCGGATTATGGTCAGAGTCCGTTTACGTTCAATTTCCAGTCTGGCACGATGACCTATCTGGATACGCCGGTCTTCCCGATTGCTGCCTTTGTGGGCTATCCCAATCGGAGACTGGATGCGGAACCTGCCACCGGTACGCCGATGATTTATTCGGTGGAAGGTCCCGATGGCGGGCCAATTGTGTGCACTACACAGAGCATTGTCACGATCAAATCCGTTGGGACCAAGCTGGTTCCCAACCCGGACTATGTCCCGAATGATCCGGGTAATCCGGAATTAATAGGTCGTGATTTTGGATTTGGTGGTTCTCTTGGAACAGTGACTGTCGGTGGTGTTTCGGTACCGATTGATAGCTGGAGCAACGCCGAGGTTAAAGTTGTGATCAATCCAGCCAGTGTGGCCACCGGAACAGTGCATGTGACGCGCCAGGATACCGGAAAGAAGACCGAACTGGGCGTGACACTTCATATCAATGAATGTCAGCGTCAGGTGATTCATGTCTCCGGCGGTGCCCTGTATCCGAATACCCCGATCCAGGATGCGATTGATGCGGCCGATGACGATGCCCTGATTATTATTGAACCGGGAATATATTGGGAAAATGTGATTGTCTATAAACCGGTGACCCTGCAGGGCAGTGGTGCAGAATCGACCGTGATTAACGCGATGCATGTGCCCTCAGAAAAAGTAACGATCTGGGAAAATAAAGTAGCCCAACTGGCGGCCGCAAACCTGATGCCCCTTGGTGATTTTGCCGCCACACAAGCCCCCGGAATTTTGATCTATGCCAATCCGGGCAGATTCAACTCAACCCAATCGGCTGAAATAGATTCCCTTCAGATTACAGGTGCTTCGGCCGGCGGCGGGATTTATGCCGCGGGTAATGCGGATTATTCGATCATTCGCAACAACAAAATCCGCAGCAACCAGGGTACCCTTGGCGGCGGTATAACGCTGGGCGAAGGGGAACAGGGTGTGGCAACCAATGTCGGTATTCAGATTCGCAATAACCAGATTCTCAAAAATGGCGGGATTACCGGCGGCGGCGGGATCACTATCCACAGTGATGCAACATCCTATCGGGTGATAGATAACCTGATTATGGGAAATTTCACCCAGTGGAGTGGTGCCGGTATTGCTCATTACGGTCTGAGCGATGATGGGTGGATCATTGGAAACAAGATAGTCTTTAACGAAGTCTTTTATGGCGGTCAGATTGGCGGTGACGGCGGTGGTATCTATGTCGGAAGCCGTGTCAATCCTGAAGATCCCGGCGAACTGGATGATGGTGCCGGCAATGTAATTATTGCCAATAACCTGATCCAGGGAAATCTGGCCGGATCCGGCTTCGGCGGTGGGATATGTGCGATGATGATGAATGGGCAGGATGTCCTGGGTGATGCGGCATCCTGGTATCAACTGGGAATTTTCAACAATATGATTGTCAACAATGTTGCTGCCAACGCAGCCGGTGGAATCTTTATGCAGGATGTCGCGGCAGGCTATTTTATTAACAACACGATTGCCAATAATGACAGTTCAGGTACCGCGGCGGATACATTTACTGCGGGCAACCTGAGTGCCAGTAATCCGCAGCCTGCAGGAATTGTCAGTGTTCCGCACACACAGAATCTGTCGGATATCAGTGGGCAGATTTATTCTGATCCGGTGCTGGTCAACAATATTGTATGGAACAACCACTCGTATTACTGGGATAGTGCGTTAAATAATGGTGCGGGGGATGTTGCCCTCAACGCCAGTGATCCAGTCTGGGATTTGGCTGTCATCGGCCTTCCCGTGGTTCAGTATTTGAACCCTGAGTATTGCCTGTTAACCAACTATACCGATTCAAGCGGTGCTGATTATGACAATGGCAATAATCTTGCCGGTAATCCGTTGGTGATTTCCAGTTATACCAACACGTTAAAGACTGCTGGAGTGCTGGATGAAGGCGGCAACTTTATTACCGTTCGATTTGAAGAAATTGATCTGCAGGGTGATTATCACATTACTGCCGGTTCGCCCGCAATCGATCTCGGTATCGGTGCCTATATGGATGAGTATCCCCATCTGTATCAGGATTACGACAAAGATTGGCGGCCGATTGGTGGAGAGCCGGTAGATAGCGGTGCGGATGAACGCAGGTTAAGTGCCTGTGTGTACGATATGAACGCCGATTGCAGTATCCATATCGACGATTTGGTGATTTTTGCCCAGTTCTGGCTGGATCTCTGCACGATGGATGTTCCCTGTCCGGGCGATTTCAATGCCAACGGCATCGTTAATATTCTGGATTTTGCTGATTTCGCATCGCAATTCGGCAGGACCGATTGCTGTCAATAAATGAGCTCAATGTGTTTAAATTAAATAAACGCTAAACAGGAGTATGAAAAATGAAAAATAGATATGTACATCGAATAATGCCGGTACTGACAGGCATGCTTCTGGTGCTGCAAGGGACCCAAGTGCGAGGTGATATGACGCACTCGGAAGATGTGGTACTACAGTGGAACAATGTGTCACTGGCTGCGATACAAACGGCACAATACCGTGCGACACAGGCATCGCGTGTACTGGCCATGGTTCACGCTGCGATGTTTGATAGTATTAACTGCATCGACCAGAATTGTCAGCCTTATTTTGTCAATACAGCAGCTCCACAAACCGTGTCGCGGGAAGCGGCTGCGGCCGGAGCTGCCTATACGGTTCTGGTAAGCCTTTTCCCGGCACAGCAGGCGGCATTTGATACCGCGCTGGCAGATAGTCTTATGCATGTCCCTGATGGTATTGCAGAAAACAACGGGATTGCTTTCGGGGCCTCTGTTGGAAATCAAATTCTGGTGTGGCGTGCCGATGATCATTCCGGGGATATGGTGCCTTATGTCCCCGGCACAGACCCGGGACAATGGCAGCCGACCCCTCCGAGTTATGCCTCGGCAATGTCTCCGAATTGGGCAATTGTCACTCCGTTTGCTATGAGCAGCAATGCTCAATTCAGACCTGCGGCTCCTTTGGATCTGGCCAGTGCTGAATATGCTCAGGATTTGAACGAAGTTAAGTCGCTTGGCGCAAATGTCAGTGCGATCCGAACCCAGGAACAGAGCGATATTGCACTGTTTTGGATGGATATGCCCGGGACCGTCACTACCGTGGGGCGATGGAATCAAATCGCTCAGCACGTTGCCGGGCAGCGGTCCACCAATCTCTGGCAGAATGCGAGATTGTTTGCCCTGCTGAATATCGCGCTGGCCGATGCCGGAATTGCCGCATGGGACTGCAAATATGAATACAACTTCTGGAGACCCATCACTGCAATTCGTGCCGCAGATACCGATGGAAATCCTCTGACTGATCAGGATGCCGCATGGGAGCCTTTTATTATGACTCCTGCGTTTCCGGAGTATGTCTCGGCACACAGCCTGTTCAGTGCGGCGGCGGCTCAAATTCTCGCCGGCTTTTTTGGCACCGACAATATCGACTTTATGGTCAGCTCCTATATGATGCCGATGGATATGCGGACCTATCACAGTTTTGTCGAGGCAGCTCAGGAAGCAGGCGCCAGCAGAATCTATGGCGGCATTCATTTTAAGTCTGCCAATGTCAATGCTCTGGCTGCGGGCAAAGCCCTTGCTGACTATGTGTATAATAACTTCTTGAGACCCAACGATCTCCTTGCGGATACGGTTCGTCGCCGTATTTCCGCCGGCGATGGTTTTATTAATATGGCCGATGGACGCCTGATGTATATGTTTGGTTTCGGGGATATTACCGGCGTTCCGAATGATTTGGTCATGGAAGAAGGCATGCTGCGGGCCGAATTTCCTGCACCGACCATTGTAGTCAAGGAAGGACAGCATTTTTATCTGGATTTAAGTAATGTGGGGATGCATGCTCGGCCGGACCTGTTCGATCCGCACACGGTTCACTGGCATGGATTTGCCAATGCTGCCCCTGTGTTTGACGGGGTCCCCGACGCCGCCATCGCGATTAATATGGGAGCCACTCTGACTTACTTCTATAATGTGGTGGAACCCGGAACCTATATGTGGCATTGCCATGTAGAGGCAACGGAACACATGCAGATGGGTATGCTTGGCAATCTTTATGTGTTGCCCAGGCAGAATGAGTTGCCGGATGGGACAGATTTGAATGGATTTACTCACCAGACAGGGAATCGATATCTCTATAACGATGGTGATGGTTCAACCTATCATGATGTGGATTTTCCGCTCCAACTGACCAGCTTTGACCCTGATTTCCACGACGCCAGTTTTTCCGTGCAGCCATTACCGTTTGCCCTGATGAAGGACAAGTACCCAATGATCAATGGACGCGGCTATCCGGATACCGTAAATACCGCGGTCTTATGGAATACCGCAGGCACGGAAGGATACATGGAACATCCTTCGCAGAAAGTCAACTCACTGATTACCGCAACGGTTGGCGATAAAATTGCTCTGCGTATTTCCAATCTTTCCACTACGGAATTCTACACACTGAAGATTCCCGGCATCCCAATGAAGGTCGTAGGAACAGGAGCACGTCAGCTTCGAGGCCCGAATGGCAAGGATACATCTTATTGGACAACGTCTGTAACCACGGGCGGCGGGCAGTCTTATGAAGTCATCCTGGACACGGACGGAATTGCGCCGGGAACGTATGTTGTGTATGCCGCGGAACTGAACCAATTGAGCAATAATACTGAAGATTACGGCGGTATCATGACCGAAATACACTTGACGGCTCAACAGTAAATAGAAGCAGAGGAATTTAATCGGGAGAATCAATCATGAAAAAAATAAAAACAACGCTATTTTCGGCCCTCCTTATTCTGGTATCTATCATGATATTGTGTGGGATACCCACGGTATCAGCCAAGATTATCACAGTGATGGGGCCCACCTTTAATTTAACCGCTTCAGAAGATTACATTTCCACACCTGATGGAGGTGCGTATCTGATGTGGGGATATGGACTGACGGGTGGAATGATGCAGTATGTCGGCCCGACCCTTGAGGTTAATCAGGGCGAGACCGTAACCGTGAATTTGACCAATACGCTGTCGGTGCCGGTATCGATGGTGTTCCCGGGACAAATGGCCGTCACCGCCTCAGGTGATTTGGATGGAGTCCTGACCAAAGAGGCTGCTCCGGTCAGCGGAACCGCCCAATATAGTTTTGTGGCTTCACACCCCGGGACCTATCTTTATCACAGCGGGACCAACCCGGAGCTCCAGATTGAGATGGGATTAATCGGGGCCTTGATTGTGAGACCTGCTGGATTTGACCCAATGATGCCGACGGCGTACGAGCATATGGATTCCATGTATGACTATGAGTATCTGTTTCTCCTGACCGAAATGGATCCCGTGATACATCAAATGATGCAGTGCGGCAAAGGAGATCAAGTTGATCTGACCAAGTACTTTCCGGTATTGTGGTTCATCAACGGACGGTGTGCCCCGGATACAATGACAGATGCCGAAACACCGCTGTTGCCCACCCAGCCATACAACTGCCTGCCGCGTATGCACCCTGGAGACAGAGTTCTGATACGGTTCCTGGGCGGCAGCCGGGATTATCATCCATTTCATACTCATGGAAATAATTTCTTGGTTATTGCTCAGGATGGACGTCTTCTGTCCAGTGCGCCCGGGGCGGGTGCAGATCTGGGTGTGTCCAATTTTACACAGACCGTGGCGCCAGGGGGGACATATGACGCTATCTTTACCTGGACGGGTGAAAAACTGGGATGGGATATCTATGGGCATGCCCCGGATGACCCGCTTGAACACCACGAATATGGACCGGATCATGGGAAACCCTTCCCCGTTCTATTGCCGGACCAGAAAGATTTGACCTTTGGTTTACACTGGAGCGGCAGTCCTTTTCTTGGCGCGATGGGAAGTCTGCCACCGGGAGAAGGTGGTTTCAATATGACTGCGGGATATTACTATATGTGGCATTCACATAAAGAAAAGGAAATGGTCAACAATGATCTCTTTCCCGGTGGGATGATGACCATGCTGGTTATAGAACCGCACAGCGTGATGATCGAGGATGGCCATTAAACGGTAACCATAAGGTGATAGCGGGGCGGATACTCAAACGCCGTGATACACCCATATAATATCAGGAGATCGAAATGAAAACTCGAATAAAAACAAATAAAAACATTGATATCACCGTATTAATCCTGACGATAGTGCTTCTGTTCTCCGCAAATCTGGCTGCAGTGACCGAGATTTTCCTGCGGGCCGATACGACATCCATGATGATGCCGGATGGTCGGCAGGTGCAGATGTGGGGATTTGCTCAGGACTCTTCATTTGGTGCTCATGATGGTGCAGTGACCGTCCCCGGTCCGACGCTGACCATTGATCCTGCAGAGACCCATCTGGTCGTTACGCTGGAAAACAATCTGCCGGAACCGGTTTCGCTGATTATCCCAGGCCAGGTTGCGCCGGTTGCTCCCGTGTCTTTTGCAGATGGTCAGGGCAGGCAGCGCATTCGTTCCTTTACCCATGAAACCCCTGTTGATAACATCGATCCGGTGATCTATGAGTGGACGAATCTCCGGGCCGGCACCTTCCTGTATCAAAGCGGAAGCCATCCGGCATTGCAGATTCAGATGGGTTTGTATGGGTGTCTCAAGAAAGACTTTGCCGGCCTGCCGGTCAAACAGGCTTATGACGGGGTTGAATATGATAAGGATCTGGTGCTGGTATTCAGCGAGATTGACCCGGCCGTACATGATGCCGTTCAGGCTAATGATTTTGGATCAGGCAAAACAATGACCAGTACAATCGATTATGAACCGAAATATTTCCTGATCAATGGACAGACTTTTACCTCGGCTCTGGCACCTTTGCTTATCGGACAGGTCAATGATCGAATATTGGTGCGACTTGTCAATGCGGGCATAGAAAGTCATGTGCCGTCTTTGCAGTATTTACGCGGAGAAGTGGTAGCCGAAGACGGATTTGCCTATACTTATCCTGGTGACCAATATGCCATTGATCTGCCACCGGCTAAGACCAAAGATGTACGGATAGTGCCTGCTGCGGTTGGAACGTATTTCCTGTATGATCATGCCCTTCGACTGGTGAATAATACCGCGTTAGGGGGCGGAATGATGGTCAAATTAAATGTAGGCTCAGTAACTCCGGTTATCAATGCTGTAACAGCAACTCCGGCAGCTATTTGGGATACGCAGACCAGCCAACTGCTGGTGGATGCCACAGATGCGGATGGCCTGCCTTCACCGCTTGCCTATAACTGGATCGTTCCGGCCGGAGCAGGTAGTGTCAGCGACCCAGCGATAGCCAATCCGATTTACACTCCGGCGGATGTTGCGACCACCCAGGTCGTTACCCTGACTGTTGAGGTTACGGATGGCGCAGCCACCGTCAGCAGTACCGTAGATGTAACAGTAATGGAAAATACACAGCCGATCATTAATTCTGTGACGGCAACACCTGCTTCCATTCTGGATACCCAGACCAGCCAATTGGCCGTGGATGCCAGTGATGCGGATAATGGACCTTCCACACCGCTTACCTATAACTGGATTGTTCCAGCCGGTGCGG
>JBDKVE010000145.1:0-7986 GCA_039679345.1 Anaerohalosphaeraceae bacterium | reverse complement strand
TCAACAACTCCATTCTATCGGTTTACTCCGGCCCGAAGGGCCATTATAACTTAGCCCAGGGCAGCGCCCTGGGTACAACGCCCCATCCTCACCCCGCGCCCTGAAAGGGCAATATAATCTATTTTTCTCAAAACGACTTGCTCTGAAATGTTTCCTTTTTAATCTTTACATTGTCATTTTGATTTTTACTTTTTGATTTTTAAATTTTCTCTTTTGGATTTGTTTAGAATTTAGTGTTTAGCATTTAAGATTTTTTCTCCCGTATACTTGTATACCTCTTTTGTATCCTTGCATCCTTACATTCTTTATTCCCGTTCCACCCGAAACACCCAATCATACGTCTCATCCGGATTATCCGGGTCTCGTTCCCATCCGCCATCATCCACGCCATCACCCCCAATCGTATACACTATATACCCCGCATCCTCCCGCTCATACCGCAGCGGCTTCCCGTCAAACGGGTCCACATACACCGCCGGCAGATACTCCGGCACCAGCGCCTCCACCGTCTCCGGCAGCACCCCCTCCTTCATCCGATACCGCTCAATCGCCATCGCCGTAATCGCACACCCCATATTTGCCCGTGTACGAAGATGTATCTCAAACATCTTTCCTACGGCTGGTAAAATCAACTTTGGTACAATATAGAGATACCCTGCATTAAATGCTTTCTCGACAACGTCCTGAGTTTTTGTATATTGTTCATGAATTGCAAGCTTATCAATCTCTATCATCTGATGATAAGCTTCAATCAGTATAGTTGTGTTTTGGGGTACAAGCGTCAAAGCAACTTTTTGTATTCTTGCCTCAAAGGAAGGAGTTTTTGATGAACCAATCTGTTTAAGATTCTTCCAATCAAGGCAGAAACACATCTCACCAGTTAAAGCAGGCCCAAAGGATGCTGTCTTTTCAATCCGCTGCAGATATTCCTGGAGCTGGCTGATTTGTGTTTCGCTAATTGAGATCTGATTTACCATCTCTTCCATACTGAAGGCACTGTGATATAATATCGCTACACAAACAAGATGATTAATCATATTTGGACTTTTGGATAGGGATTGGCCCAGGTGCAATTGATCTAATACGGCATCATAGGCTTTTTGAGATTGATTATTTTGTGAATAATACGTCACTGCAATATATAGAGATTCACTGGCTTGTTTAATCTTCATCAGGCAATCATTATCAGGGAAAGGACCGTAGGAATAATCCATCGGATAATAACACGTCTCCACTTGCCCCGCCTCATGCAGCAATCTGAACATTTCCTGATTCTGTTCCACAAACTCCCTCGCGGCATCCATCTGCTTTTGCGGATATGGCTCGTTGGCTTCGGGTTCGGGCCGCTCCCCAATCACCGGCAGCAGCTTCTGTTTTTCCGCATCCGCCAGCGGCCGGTATGCCGCGAACGCCTTCATATAAATATCCGCCGCATTGGGCGTCCCTTCCGGCAGCCTGCTCTGTGCCTCCAGCTCGGCAAAACTCGTCGGCAATCCCTGCGCCTTGAGCTCCGCAATCTTCTGACTCAGCATCATCCGCCCCCGCACATGGAGAATAACCAGCACAATAATCCCGCACAGCACTACCAGCCCACCCCGCACCAGCCATTTCTTCATCGTTGTCCTCATAGTTCGTACCTTATCTCATATCCATCGTTTCGTAACCAAACCATCCGACTCCGGTCCTTTTCCCTGTTCCCTATAATCTGTATCCTTGTATACCTGCATACCTGTATACCTCATTTTGTATTCCTGTCTTCCTGTACACCTGTATTCTTGATTCCCGCCCCCGTGCCTGCCCTTTTTTGATAATTCAACAACTCCATTCTATCGGTTTACTCCGGCCCGAAGGGCCATTATAACTTAGCCCAGGGCAGCGCCCTGGGTACAATGCCCCGTCTCAACCCTCGCCCTGTAAGGGCAGTATAATCTTTTCGCCCCTCCTGTACCACGCCTCCCACTCCTTTTCAACCCTTTCCCAAAAATTCCTGCTGCATACTCCGAACCATGAACTACGAACTTTTCCAACAATGAACCGGAAGATGCATGTTTCATGTTTCGAATGGAAAATCGAAAATTTCTCTCCCCTGCATACCTATATACCTACATACTTGTATACCTGAATTGTATTCTTGCATCCCTTGTATCCAAGTATCCTTACATTCTTATTTCCCCTCTTGACTTTCCCCCGTCAAAACCGCATAATAGCCCAACCTATGGAGGTTTTTCCGAAGGAGCCGCGTATGCGGAGCTTGCTTCACGACAATTTGGCAACACAGATCAGGGGATATACTTGCTGTCTATCCGTATTTATCCCTATTCTCTTTGCATATAAACTGTCAAAACTCCTGAATTCTTCCATACTCGAATTTTCACCCCTCATCAATGTCCTGCTCAGAAGGAATCTAACATGATCAAATACCAATGCCCCAAGTGCAACCAGAAGCTCGGCGTCCCCGATAACTACGCCGGCCGCCGCGTCCGCTGCAGCAAATGCAACGAGCCATCGGTGGTCCCCAAGCCCGTCACCGAAATCGATATCACCGCCGCCCAGCCCGTCGCCGCCGCCCCTGACCTGTCGCCCGAGCAAATCGCCGCATCGATTTTCCAGACACCCACCGGTGCCAAACCCGCACCCGTACAGATCGAGTTCCAGAAGCCAACGGCCCCAAAATCTCAGCCGCTCGATGAACTCCAGCTTATCCCCGAAGACGATGCTCAATCGCAGGATGACCTCCGCAAGGCCAAGATACTCCGCGAGGCCTCCCGTCAGCGCGCCGCCAGCTCCATGGCCGCTACGCCCAGGGCGGCCAAAGAAGCCTCCTCCCGCCGCGCCGTCTCCGGCGGTGAACTGGCCAAAGGCATCGGCAAAATCCCCCTGTCCATCGCAACCTGCTTTGCCGCCATGATCGCCGTCATCGCCGTGTGGGTGGTCGTCGGCGTTATCACCGGCTTTGAATTCTGGTATATCGTCCTGTGCGTTCCGCTGGCCGGGGCATGGGGCCTCGTTGCGTTCACCGAAAATCGCGGTGTCCTGCTTGGCCTGTTGGCCGTTGTTCTCGGTCTAGTCGGCATGGTCGCCGGCCGTGCCGCCATCGCTAAATGGGTCATTATGCCCATGTATCATGAAGACGAAACATACAATTCCGAAGTGGATGACTTTTACCGGGAGACCGTCGGATTCCCCGACACCCTGCCCACTGAACGGGCCGAGCTTGAAGGCCTCTCCCGCAATGAAAGAGTGATGCTGCGTATTGCCGCCTGGGATCTCGTCCAGTCCAGCCGGATGGATACCGACATCTATGATCAACTATTTCTAGCGGATATCGAAGACACGGAAAACGAACTCGAAGAAAATGTGCAGAATGCCCTCTATGATGCCGCGGATCACATGGACGTCATGTCCACCGCCCAGCGCGTGGAATTGCTCAAAACCCACTTTGACAGTATCCGCGAGAATTACCAGCAAAACATCCAGCCGAAATTAGATTCGTTTGTCCAGAGCACAACTTTTTTATGGGCATTCAAAGATACCTTCCGATTTCTGGATTTGATCTTATTTCCAATGGGCCTTTTCGGTGCTTATAAATATGCCGCCGGCACGGAGGATTAATTACAACTAGAAGGAGTAACCCATGATCAAATACGTCTGCCCGTCCTGTCATCAAAAGCTCGGCGTTCCGGATAATTACGCCGGACATCGCGTTCGCTGCAATAAATGCAACGAACCATCCGTCGTCCCAAAGCCTGCAACCGAAGTTGCGATCCCCTGAGCCGCACGGTTACATTACGACTCTATCCCCCATCAAAAAATATCCCCGCGCCAGCCTTCTCCAACCGGCGCGAGAATTTTGCATACTTGTATACTATCTTGCCGCGCCAACCAACTGACGCTGCGCGATATGGGCACCGTACTGTTGATCCTGTCCCTGGATATGATTGACCAGCCAGTCTTTCAGGAAGGCCGCCACGCTGACCGTCGGCACCATCTTGCCGCTTTTGAACTTATCCATCAGATCGCTGACCTGCTGAGACAGCTTGTGATGCAGGGCCTGGTGAGCCGCAAGATTCGGATAGCCCGCTTCGTACATCAGCTTCTCTTCCGAATTGAAGTGCGTCTTGGTATACTGAACCAGCGCCGGCAAAATATTCTGCATCGCCGCATCGCCCTTGCTCGTCCGCATCGCCTCGTAAAGCTGGTTGATCATCGCCACCAACTGCTTGTGCTGAATATCCATCGCCGATATCCCCACCGAGTAACTGTCCTGCCATTGCATGAATGCCATCTTCGGTCTCCGTAAAATGCCTTTAACTGTTTTCTCACATGCTCGTTTATCGGACGTGCCCAACCCGGTACACTTCAACAATATCATCGTTAATTTTACTTCGTCCGAATTCGCAAACAGATTAATCAAATTTCACAGATAAAAGACCGACGCCGCCGGCACCCGAAAAAACAGGCGAATGCCAACGGCGTCTGCAAATCGGCTAACCGGCCGCCTTCTCCCCGGCAACCAGGATGCGCGTCGCGGTCGATTGTCCCTGCTGGGCCGTCTTGAACGCCTCCGCCTGCTCAGGGCATTCCCGCTTGAACAATTCATTGCCCGCGATAATCTCCTTCAGGGCTTTGGATTTTTCCTGGGCCTGCCGCAAAAACTGCACCACCCTCGCCCCATACACCCCGCCGAGCAGCCCCGCCAGCCCAATGCCAAGCTCCAGAGCTCCCTCTGCCGCCTGCCACACGTCCGGCCGCTCCAGGCTCTGCTCATAGGCCGCCTCCGCAACCACCCCTCCCGCCGCCAGAATCGCCTCGGCCGTATCCGCTGCGGGCAATTCCGCCGGCAATCCATAGTCGGCCACGAACGCCCGGCTCTGCTGTGCCGATAGCGCCGTCAGCCCCTGCAGTTGCGGCGTCGTGTTGTCCGCCTTCGCCCCCGCCGCTGCCAGTTCCGTCGCCCGCCAGTGCAGATAAGCATTGGCCTTTTGTTCCTCCCCCGGCGCGAACCGCACCGCATCGCACCCGCACAACATCACCCCGCACCACACCAGCACCACCACACTCATGATTTGTCGCATACCAAAAGCTCCTTTCTTAATAATATAATGATAATCAACACAAGCTCCAACGCTTGCCATTCACGCACGAAATCGTACGGGCGACCTGCTGGTCGCCCTTTTTTGATATTTTAACAATACTATTCTGTCTGTTTACTTCTGTATATTCCGGCCTGAAGGGCCATTATAAAACAGCCCAGGGCAACGCCCTGGGTTGGAAATGGGATATCAAAAACACGCCCTGAAAGGGCAACATAATTTTTCATGTTTTTCCTTTTTTGTTTTTAGAATTTGTTTCGTGCTTCGGATTTCGAATTTTCTTCCTTGTAAACCTGTATTTTTATTTCCCTTGACTTTCCTAAGCCCTTTTATTATAGTGATAGAAAATAGGATTCAAGGAGGTTCTCATGAAAACGACTCTGTATATCGTCTTACTGGCTCTCATTGCGGCCGGCACGTACGCCCAGACCACCTACTTCCTCGTCGCCCCGTATGACCCCGCTCATCGCCGCGACAGTTACATCCTGCCATTAACCAACGGCCTGGACATCGCCCATGCGCGAGCACTCATCGAATACGGCCCCGCCGCCGGACAACCGATTGTCGTCTGCAACATCGCCTGCTGCCCGGACGGCATCAATCACGATTACCTGTCACCCATAAAAAAGTGCTGGAACTGGCACATCACCGAATTTGTCGGCTTTGCGGATGTTACCATTGAAATTCTGGATGGCTGGCCGGGATTGATAAATGACGGCTGTCTGAAAACAGGCTCATGTTATGGAACCATCGGCTTCTGGAACTACACTGTCGTCGCCGAGCTGGGAACGGACCCGATTTCGATAGCTTGTGATTACGACATCAGCAATGACAAATTAATTTCGCTGGATGATTTTTCGCGGCTGGCCTCGCACTGGCTGGAAGACAATTGTCTCAATTCCGCATGGTGCGGCGGCGCGGACCTCAACCACGACGGTGCTGTCAATGATATCGACCTCTTGCTGCTGGCCGGCGTCTGGCTGTCGCCGCATACCGCCTGCCCGGTCTGGTTTGAGGCATGGAACTGTCCCACGCAATGTTATGGCGATGCAAACTGCACCGCAGACGGCGGCCTTAAAAAATATTATGTATCCATGGTTGACATGCAGCTTTATCTGGAAGCATGGGGCTCCAAACCCTGGCCGGTCAAGTGCGGCGATTTCAATTACAATCCTGCCATCGATTTTGACCGTGACTGCGACATCGACGAAACCGACGGCACCATCCTGGAAACGTGGTTCCAGAGAACCGACGTCCCCGCCGACTGCCCCACCGCCCCGTAAATAATTGAAATGCCTGGGGTCTCTATTTATGGATTCTGTTCGAGGTAGTCTTTGGCCGATTTACAGGACTTCTGTGTCGTCTGAGGTTCCCAGTTTTTCGCCAGGTAATCTTTGAGCCATACCCTGGCCTGCTCTTTATCCCCCTTCGCCATATAACAGGCAGCCACATTGTAACAGATCTCATACTGATATTCGTCATACGCCGCGGCATTAAAAGCATTCTGATAATGGATCAATGCCTGTTGAATATTTTTCTCTTTATAACGGTAATCTCCCATAAGCCGGGATGCATCTTTATATTCGATACAGTGAGTGTCTTTCAAAACAACCTCAAGCTCCCGCTGACATCCGGCATAATCTTGCTCACGATATAAAAGCAATGCCAGGTCATAACGGGCCCTGGAATAATCCGGCATCAAATTTAACGCCGCACTCAGCAAGCGTTTCTTATTCTCCGCATTGGAAGCCCTCAGACTATCCTGAACATAAGCCCCCGCATAACCATTCTTCCTGATAAAAGCCAGCAGTTCAATGCTAATCTGATCCGCATTCTTGCCTGTTGTCTGTTCCAGTACAGACAATGCATAACCTTGTTGTTTGACATTGGCCATATACGCTTTTAACCGGCCGTTCATATACATCCAGTAAAACAACGCCCGCAGCGGATGGTAATTTTTGCGATCTGCGTAGAATTTTTCTCCATTCAATGAGGTATAATATCGAACATCAATTGCAGCACCCGATTCGATCATATCCCGCAAAGCCTGTTCTCTCCATGGATTGGGATGCCCCAGGCTGACTTTGCCGTTGACAATGCGGGTCTGTTCCGACAAAAAAGAAGTTAATCCTTCATCGAACCAGGACGGCGGATTGGTATAATTGATCCGTACAAAATGGTGTGTAATTTCATGAAACAGCGTTCCCAGGCCGGCCAGAGATCCATCGTCCATTATCCGATGGGTAAAAATTGCATTTTTGGAAGGAATATATATCCCATAGTAGATTTTTTCTGCCCCGCCCAGATACGCCTGAGTATCCGACTGCTTTTCAAAATAGTATATCGTCAACGGCTGCTGCCAGCCCTGCTCAAAATATCCCCCCAGCATATTCTCATAAAACGCCTCCATGTTCCGCGTCAGGATATCGACATACCCGGTATTCAGATCACTGATAACAACATAATGCAGACTGGGATATTGTTGTGCAAATACCGAACATGAAAACAACGCAACCAAACTCAAGGCAACTCTTCTCATTGTCATAATCTCCATCTGATTTTTCGTTCAGGATGATATTATCTGATATTTTCAAACAGTCAAGATAATAACCAAGTGCCACCTTCAAGCAAAATTCTGGCCTCCCACCCTGTGCCCTTCCATTCTGTATTCTTGTCTCCCTGTATTCATGTATCCCTATATACCTTGTATTCCTCCCCTGTATACCTGCATACCTATATACTTGTATACCTCTTCTGTATTTCCCTTCTGTGTAATCTGCGAAATCTGTGAAGATATAAAGAGAGGGCATCCTTAGGTATAATTAGAGTGTGAACAACCCATTATTATACGAAAGGATGCCACAATGAAAACCTATTATATCGGAGCCGACGT
>JBDKVE010000144.1:0-12554 GCA_039679345.1 Anaerohalosphaeraceae bacterium | reverse complement strand
GACCAGTGGGGCTGACGTGGAGATTTCCGACATGCTGGCGCAATCCGTTGGTCTCCAGTTAACCAAAAAAGCCGGCCTCAAGAAGTCCAATGTGATTATCGGGAATACGGCTGAAAGTCAGAGGGATGTTTTGGTTCAGCCTGAAGTCCTTGCCGAGAAGGCCGGGGCTGAGATGGTTTTATATGTCCGATTGGAACAGTTTGAACTGATCAATATGCATTCGAATCAGATCTATAGTGCAAGAATGCTGTGCCGGGGGGTGCTGCTTGATGTTAAAAGCGGGCAAACTCTGTGGCCGACCAATACCGGCAGTCTGGAAACAGACATCGGAATCGATATGATGGCAAAAGGACGTGATGCGATGCTTTCGCGTTTATGTGCTGCCTCTGCCCATTGTATTGTTCGAAACTTATATACTTGTTATAAGACGGAATACAGGGTGAACGAAGAGCGTTCAAACCTGAATGAAATGATCCAGCAAGATGTTTATTAGGAGATGTCGAACATGTTAAAAATCCTGATTAGCGACAAACTGGCACAGGAGGGTATCGACCTCCTGAAGGCAATGGAGGATGTGGAACCGGTAGTTCGCCTGGGTCTCAGCGAAGATGAACTGGTACAGACCATTGGTGAATACGACGGATTAATCATCCGCAGTGGAACAAAAGTCACTGCCAAGGTGTTGTCAAATCCGGGCAAGCTCAAAGGCATTGCTCGTGCGGGAGTTGGTGTCGATAATGTCGATATTCCCGCGGCCACGAAAAAAGGTATTATTGTGATGAATACTCCCGGCGGCAATACCATCAGTGCCGCCGAACACACCATGGCCCTGATGCTGGCCATGAGCCGCCATGTGGTACCCGCCTGTAATAGTCTTAAGGGCGGCCAGTGGGATCGCAAAAGCTTTGAAGGCAATCAATTGAACAACAAGACGCTCGGTGTCATTGGTCTGGGCCGAATCGGGATGGCGGTTGTTCAGATGGCCAAAGGTTTCAGTATGCGGATACTCGGATTTGATCCCTTTGCGGCCCCGAAAGAGGCCGAGTTGCTGGGCGTGGAAATCGTGGATAATCTGGAAAAGATTTATCGCGAGTCCGATTTTATCACCGTCCATGTCCCGAAAAATGAAAACACGCTGAATATGATTTCAGCCAAACAATTGAAGATGATGAAGCCAACCTGCCGCCTGGTTAACTGTGCCCGCGGCGGGATTATCAACGAAGACGATCTGTACAGTGCACTGCTGGCTAAAACGATATCAGGGGCGGCACTGGACGTTTTCTCCAAGGAACCGCCGGAAAACATGCGGTTTAAGGAAGTGCCGAGCTGTCTGGTTACACCGCACCTGGGTGCCAGCACCGAAGAAGCCCAGATTGAAGTTGCGGTCGAAGCGGCCCAGATTCTGGTGGATGCCTTGAAGGGTGGTCCCATTCGCAATGCCGTTAACGCCCCGTCGCTGGGTTCAGCGGCACCGATTGTCTGTTACTATGCGGATTTGGCACAGCGGATTGGTACCCTGATGAGTGCATTGGCGCCGGGCCACATCAAAAGCGCCAAGGTGGAATTCCGCGGAGCCATCGCCGAAAAGCAAGTCGAACCGATTGCGACCTCATTTACGATTGGTTTACTCCAGCCGCACTTTGATACGGTGGTCAATATTGTCAATGTTGGGATGATGGCTAAAGAACGGGGCGTCAGCGTCGATATTACCAAAAACCCGGATATCAAGGACCTCGAGTCCAGCTTTGCGGCAACCGTGGAAACCGATAAAATAAAACGTACCATTCGCGGTACGGTGTATAGCGGCAAACTGCTGCGGATCATCGAAATTGACGGTTTTGCCGTGGAAGTCACGCCGGAAGGCACCATGATGACCATTTTCAATGCAGACAAACCGGGCGTTATCGGCGCTGTCGGTACGCTGCTGGGTAAATATGGCATCAACATCAATACCATGGGTGTAGGCCACAAAGCCGAAGAATGCAAGGCGATCCTGGCGGTCAGCTTGAACAAACAGCTTGATGAGAAAGCCATCGCTGAACTGAAAGCGATGGATTTTGTCAATGAAGTGTATGTGTGTAAATTGTATTAAAGTTGATGTGCGGTTTTAACAAATAGTACAAGTTATCATACAGGCCGGGCCGGCGGGTTTATGGTGAAACCTGCTGACCCGGCCTGAATGTCGTTAATCAGCAACATAGCTTTCGACGGATTTGACGTGTGTGAAGAATTACGGCATCCATGTCGAGCAGAGAGTTGAATTGGATTTATAGAAATATGGATGGAACGAAACGAGCTAAAAAAGGCAAGCAGGACAGCCAATTGGGATTTGATTTTGATGCAACGGCGGACGAAGGAACTGAGGCAAAATCCGCGGATTCTGCAGCGCAGACAACCGTGATGGACACAGAAGAAGAATCGCTGTCCGCGGAATCCGAGACTTCGGTTAAAGCATCGCGCCGGCGAAAAAGCGAGGCCGCAACCGCCGAATCGATGGCGGCCAAGCAGCGTGATATCAGCGTCAGCGAGTTTTTTGCCAAGAACCGACATCTGCTGGGATTTGACAATCCCAGAAAAGCCCTCCTGACGGCGGTCAAGGAAGCTGTGGATAATTCACTGGACGCCTGTGAAGAAGCCCATATTCTGCCGCATATTACCGTGACCATCGCTCCGGTCGACGGCAGTGAGAACAAATTCCGAATGACCGTCAAGGATAACGGCCCGGGTATTGTGGCCAAACAAGTCCCTAATATTTTTGCACGGCTTTTGTACGGCAGCAAATTTCATTCGCTGAAAATGAGTCGCGGCCAGCAGGGTATCGGTATCAGCGCCGCGGGTATGTACGGCCTGCTGACGACCGGTGAGCCGGTGCAGATTATGACCCGCACCAACGGCAAAAAGCCGGCCAATCATTATCATGTCCAGATTGACACCACCAAAAATCGCCCGGAAGTGATTCTGGATGAAGAATGCGAATTTGACTTGCCCAATGGCACCAGTGTGAGCATCACCATGGAAGGGCGTTATCAGAAGGGCAAGCAGAGTATTGACGAATACCTGGCCCAGACGGCCATTGCCAATCCCCATGCAGCGTTTGTCTATCATGCGCCGGACGGCAAGACCTATGACTATCCCCGGCAGAGCAATGAAATGCCGTTTGTCCCAGTGGAAATTAAGCCGCATCCCTATGGCGTGGAAGTGGGCGTTCTATTCAAGATGGCGCGTCAGACGGAATCTAAAACCATGCGGGAATTTCTGCGGTCGGATTTCTCCCGTATCAGTCAGGCTATCGCCGAAGACCTGTTGAAAAAATCCAAGCTGTCGGTCAACATGAAACCGTGGGACCTGACCATCAAGGATGCAGAACGTCTTCACGGCGTGATTAATTCGATCAAGCTGATGGCTCCGCCGACCGATTGTATCGGCCCGATTGGCGAAGAAAAATTAGTGGACGGCCTCAAGCGGGTGGTGGATGCGGAATTTTATACAAGCTGCACCCGCAAGCCCGCCGTCTATCGCGGCAATCCCTTCCTTGTTGAAGCCGCCCTGGCTTATGGCTGTAAAGATGCTTCCGGATCCGGCAATACGGATGAAGAGGAAGAGGCTGGGGTGTCCGCCGAAAAAGAGGAAAGAGATCAATTGATGCGACTGGTTCGGTTTGCCAACCGCGTTCCGCTGCTGTATCAGCAGTCGGCCTGTGCGACGTACAAGGCCGTACTGGATGTCAACTGGCGCAGCTATGGGCTGGGTCAGAGTCGCGGGGCGCTGCCTTCCGGGCCGGTGATGCTGATGGTGCATGTCGCATCGGTCTGGGTGCCGTTCACCTCGGAAAGCAAGGAAGCCGTGGCCCATTACCCTGAAATCATCAAGGAAATCAAGCTGGCGGTTCAGGAATGCGGCCGCAAACTGGGGATGCACGTCCGCAGACAGCGCCGTATCAAAGACGAATTGGTGAAACGCGGATACATTGAAATCTATCTGCCGCACATTGGCCAGGCATTAAAGGATATCCTGACACTGAAAGACCCGCAGGTCGAAAAACTGGTGGAAAAATTAAAAGTGACCCTTGAAAAGTCGAGAACGATGTAACGATGGCACAGGAATTGATTATCAGCATCAGCGGAATGCGCGGCATTATCGGTGAGAATATGTTTCCGGAAACCGCTGCCGAATATGGTGCGGCGTTTGGGACCTTTCTGAAACGCAGCCAATCCGGAAAACGGCCCGTCGTGGCCATCGGCCGGGATTCGAGGCCTTCCGGCTCGATGATCTTTTGTGCCGTGGCGTCCGGCCTGGCTTCGGTGGGGGTGGATGTCATCGATTTGGGCATTTGCACCACGCCGGGAGTGGGGGTCATGCTTCGGCATCTCCATTGCTGTGGCGGGGTGGTCATTACCGCCAGCCATAATCCGCTGCCGTATAACGGCATCAAGTTCCTGCTGGGTAATGGAATTGCCCCGCCCAAACCGATGGCCGAGACCATCCGCAGTTTTTATTTTGAAAAACAATTTGACCGGGTCAATTCAGTCGAATGCGGCAAAGTAAGCTCCAATGAGGGAGCCGCCGCGGTGCATATTGAAAAGGTGCTATCTATCGTCAATCCATCTCAGATTGCCGCAAAAAAGTTCAAAGTCGTTCTGGACAGTGTCAACGGCGCCGGCGGGCCGATAGGAATACAGCTTCTCGAACAATTGGGCTGTGTGATCATGCCTGTCAATACCGAACCAACGGGCCTGTTTGCCCATGGTGCCGAGCCGACGGAACAAAATCTGGTCAGCCTCAGCGAACAGGTCCGTCAGGCAAAAGCGGATATCGGCTTTGCCCAGGACCCGGACGCCGACCGGCTGGCGCTGGTGGATGAAAAGGGCCGCTATATTGGTGAAGAATTTACGCTCGCGCTGGCGGCCCGGTATATGTTTGATAAAAATCCAGGTGGTTCTGCGGCGGCAAATTTATCAACGTCACGGATGATTGATGATATTGCCGCCAAAGCCGGCGGTACAGTCATTCGTACGCCGGTTGGAGAGGCCAATGTTGCCGAGGTGATGGTCAAGAATCAATGTATGATTGGCGGCGAAGGCAACGGCGGAGTGATTGACCTGCGCGTCGGGCCAATTCGCGACAGCCTTGTGGCGATGACGATGACTTTGCAGCTTATGGCCCAGACCGGCCAGACCCTCTCGCAGTTGGCCGATGCTGTGGGCGGGTATTCCATGTACAAAACCAAATACGCCGCAAATGGCCAGCAGGCCGGTCGCATTATTGAACAAGCCAAACGGTTGTATCCGGACGCCAGACTCAATACCAGTGACGGCTGCCGGTTTGATTTTGCCGACGGTTGGTTGCATATCCGTACCAGCAACACCGAGCCGATTATGCGCGTGATTTTAGAGACCAAAGACCCGGCCGCCGCAAAACGGTACCTGGACACAATCGAATCCCTGTGCAAGGATATCTTAAAATGACAAAAACATTGGCTCTTGAAGCCGCCAACTCTCAGATACGACGTGTAACGATCACGGGTATGTGGATTAATATTACCCTGACAGGATTCAAGATGGTTGTTGGATTCATGGTAGGGTCTCTTTCTCTGATTGCCGATGGAGTGCATTCGCTGTCGGATTTTGCAACCGATATTGCGCTCTTGGTTGGTGTCTATTTCGGCTCCAAAAAGCCGGACGACAAGCATCCTTTTGGACATGGCCGTCTGGAGACCTTTGCGGGGGCATTTGTTGCCGCGGCCCTGATTTTCGTCGGAGCATGGCTGATTTATGAAGGAGCCAAAGGCATTGCCGAAATGCATAATACCGGCAATGAAAAGGTCCAGATCAGTTCTCTGGTAATCTGGATTGCACTGGCGTCGGTCATTCTAAAAGAATATCTCTATCAAATTACGCGCATCGTAGCCAAACGCACTCACAGTTCGGCAACATACGCCAATGCATGGCATCATCGCAGTGATGCGTTCAGTTCGGTGGCTGTGGTCATTGGTGCGATTGCGATGAAATTTGGCTATCCTCATGGCGACCAGCTTGGTGCGATTGCCGTAGGTTTGATGATTGTGATGGTGGGGATTAAAATTGTTGGTGACTGTATGAGTGAATTTGCCGAAGGGGCGGTGGATCACACGACGCTGGATCAGATACAAACGGTTATCAATGCCCAACAGGGCATTCGTCAGTGGCATCAGCTTCGGACGCGCAGTGTGGGGCGGGAAGTCTTTCTGGATGTGCATATCCTGGTGGACCCGTTATTAAATATTACACAGGCTCATGAAATATCTGAATCATTGGAAACGGCATTGATGGAGCAGCTTACCCGGCCGGTGAATGTAATGGTTCATGTGGAGCCGGATTTGCCGGAACTGAGGCGTTAAATTGCATCCTGCCGGGCGAGCAGCCAGAGGTTTCCGGACTGGCGGGTGAGTGTGAATCGGCCCTGCAGGATTTTCCCCTGCAAATGGATGCGGAGTTCATCGGCCTGTTCCGAAATCAATCGAAATACACCTTTATCTGTGATTTTAACACTTCCCGTGCCATTCTGCACCGGGCCTTCATAAGATAAAAATCGCAGTGGATGATCAAGAATGCGTTCGACAGGCAGACTGGCTGCATCGATATGTTCAGGAGAAACGGTCATTCGCCATGTCCAGAGGATATCCCCCCTTTGCAGCATAAAATCCCAATGAATGCACTCGGGAGTCGTATGCTGCTGAATGACAAATTTACTGTCCGGACTGGCCATGATGTGCCCCGTCGGGATGGATTACCCCATGGACTGAATGGCCGTGATCGCCACCGTGGCGACAATGTCATCTGCACTGCACCCTCGGGACAGGTCATTGACCGGCTTGGCAAGTCCCTGCACGATGGGGCCGTAGGCCTCGGCTCCGGCCAGACGCTGTGTGGATTTATAACACAAGTTGCCGGCTCCCAGATCAGGGAAGATGAAGGTATTGGCATTGCCTTTTAATGGGCTGTTGGGAGCTTTTTTGGCGGCTACCGAAGGAACATAGGCGGCGTCGAATTGCAATTCACCATCGACAACCACTTTGCCGTCAAATGCCTTTTGGAAGGCGTCTTTGGCTTTGGCGGAAGCATTAGCCATTTTTTTTGCATTGGGTCCGGAGGCGGAGCCTTTGGTGGAGTAACTTAGAATGGCAACACGAGGGTCAAGCCCGAACTGCAAACCGGTTCTTGCTGTGGATACGGCAATATCAACGATTTGATCTTCTGTCGGGTCTTCAACAAGCCCGGAATCAGCATACAGCAGAATCTTATCCGGCCAGCACATGAAGAACATGCTGGATACGGTATTGATGCCGGCGGCGGGCTTGATAATTTGTAATGCCGGGCGAATGGTATCCGCGGAGGAATGACAGGCACCGGAAACCAGACCGTCAGCCAGTCCCTTTTTGACAAGGACGGTGCCGAAATACGACTCGTCCTGAATTGTTTTGCGGGCCTGTTCGATGGTCATCCCCTTGTTTTTGCGGAGCTCGTACAAAAACTGGGCAAATTCTTCCTGTCGAGAGTCTGTGGTGGGGTCGGTCAGATTGATATCTTTGGGATTGACGTGAAACTTATCCAGGGCGGGGCGGAGTTTTGCCTCATTTCCAAGCACGATAAGACGGGCAAAGCCCTGTTTCAACACGCTGGATGCGGCCTCAATGGTACGTTCGTCATTCCCTTCGGGAAGGACAATCGTTTTCATTTGACTGGATGCCCGCTTAATGATCTGATCCAAAAAACTTGACATACAGATATTCTTTCTATAAATAGTATTTTTTATTAAGAAAAACGAGCCTGGAGGGATTTGAACCCCCAACCTTTGGTTCCGTAGACCAATGCTCTATCCAATTGAGCTACAGGCTCTTATATTTAGAAATGGCGTTCTTCGTGCCGTTTATGCCGACAGGTAACGTATGAAATTACGGCCGATAGTGTAACAGGAACCGACATTTTTGCAAGCAAAAATAAGCTTCTTTTTCTGTTTTTTCTATATCGACAATGCTCTTTGTCGCCGTCGAGGGTCGGTTCTGCCCAAATTTACAGGCTTTGCTGTTCGGTTCGGGCGATAATTTCGTTTTGCAGGTCGGGGCCTAAATCGTTGAAATAATCGCTGTAGCCGGCCACACGCACAATCAAATTCCGGTATTGGTCCGGGTTTTTCTGGGCATCCCGAAGAGTCTGGGCCGTGACCACGTTAAACTGGATATGGTGGCCGTCCAGCCGAAAATAGCTGCGGATCAGGTGCAGCAGCTTTTCAATCCCTTCCCCTTCAAGCAATTGGGGGGTAAATTTCATATTCAGCAGTGTCCCGCCGGTGCGGGCGTGGTCGATTTTGGCTGCGGATTTGATGACCGCCGTCGGCCCGTGTACATCCGCTCCATGCGTGGGAGAAATCCCGTCGGACAGGGGTTCGCCAGCATTGCGGCCATTGGGCAAAGCCCCGGTCATCTGGCCGAAATAGACATGCACCGTCGTCGGCAGCAGATTCACCCGGTATTTGCCGCCTTTGGTATTGGGCCGGCCGTTAACGGTATCAAAATAAATATTGAACACTTCCGTTGCCAGGCGGTCGGCGTAATCATCATCGTTGCCGTACCGCGGGCTTTGTTTTAATTGCTGCTGAAGGGCGGGACTATCCTTGAAATTAGCCCTCATGCTCGATAGCAATTGAGCCATCGACAAGGTCTTCTTATCGAAGACATTGTACTGAATCGCCGCCAGGGCATCGGTCAGTGTGCCGATGCCGACACCCTGAATGTATGTCGTATTATACCGCGGGCCGCCATTGTGATAATTGCGGGCTTTTTTGATGCAGTCATCGGTCAGAATCGACAGCATCATCGCAGGCAGATAATTGGCATAGATCCGCTCAATGACATTATTGCCTTCCACCTTTAATTCCACGAAATAGTTCAATTGTGCCTTGTAAGCATCGATGACATCGTCGATGGAGTTAAACGTCGTCGCATCCGGTGTCTTGACGCCAATCTGTTTTCCCGTCAAAGGATCCACGCCGCCATTGAGCGCCAACTCCAGAATCTTCGGCCAGTTGATATAGCCGGTCAATGTGCAGCTTTCCTTGCCGAAAGCGCTGGTTTCCACACAGCCGCTCGGCCCGCCGGAACGGGCATCGAACATGGTCTTGCCGTCATGCAGCATTTCACGAATAATCACATCCGTATTAAACACCGACGGCTGCCCGAATCCGCATTTAATGACCTTGCAGGCCCTGCGGAGAAAGCGGTCCGGGTTCTTGGCGCTGATCTGAATACAGGCGCTGGGCTGAACCAGCTTCATCTCTTCGACCACATCCAGCATCAGAAACGACACATCATTCACCGCATCCGAGCCATCAGACGGATTGACGCCGCCGATATTAATCAATGCGAAATCGGTGTAGGTCCCGCTCTGTGCCTCAGTAATGCCAACTTTCGGCGGGGCGGGCTGATTGTTGAATTTGACCCAGAAGCACTCCAGCAGTTCTTTGGCCGACTCTTCAGTTAAAGTCCCGGCCTCTAATTCTTTTTTGTAGAACGGATACAGATGCTGATCCAGCCGGCCCGGATTATACGAATCCCAGACATTCAGCTCGGAGATTACACCCAGGTGAATAAACCAGTACATCTGCAGCGCCTCATGGAATGTGCGGGGCGCGTAAGCCGGCACATGTTTACAGGTGGCAGAAATTTTTAAAAGCTCCTGTTTTCGTGCGGGCTCTTTTTCCCGTGCGGCCAGTTCCGCGGCTTTGTCCGAATACCGCCCGGCTAGGACAATCAGGCCATCAATTGCATGACTAAATCCCAGAAGCTGCTGCTGCTTATCATACGCCTCGGGGTCATTCATAAAACTAAGATTACGTAACTCCTGGCGTATGTCATCCTGAAAATCCAGCAGACCCTTGGTGTAAATCTTGTTGTCGTGGATGGCGTGGCCTGGCGCCCGCTGTTCCATAAACTCCGTAAAGATGCCCGCGTCGAATGCGGCCATCCATTTGTCGTTCATGGCGGCAAAGACTTTTTCCCGCATCGTTTTGCCTTTCCAGAACGGGATAATCGTCTCAGCATAAACCTTGCGGACATGGTCATCGACATCAAACCGCGTCCGATCCCGCTTACTCATAATCTCAAAATCGTCCAGCGTGTGACAGCATAATTCCGGATAGGTCGGGGTTGCTTTGGGTGCGGGACCTCGTTCCCCGACAATCAGTTCGCCCTCCTGAATGGAAAAGGCCTTATGTTCCATCAGGTATTTAAAGGCAAGTCCCCGTGTCACTGGTGTGGAGACCTGCATGGGGATGTCGCTTTTATAAAACGCGGTCATCAGTTCCGCGCGTTCGGAAGAAATATAAGGTCTGGTATTGACGCTTTGTTCACGGAGTCGTTTTACACGTTCATTCATAACTACTGCCAATCCCGCAAAAACTGTTTTTGGTACACTTAACAGGCTGGTACTATCTATAAACCGCCTGTATGCACGTTAAATCCCATAGCAATCAGGATTTCAGCCAGTTCTTTTATATTAAGACCAGCCGGCTCCTGAATGGCCGCCATTTTATAGTGCTTTCCCATTCGTTGCGATTTCGACTGACCTCCCGTATTATACGGCAAAAGGTCGATTTGGTGTATATTTTTCATCTCGGCGACCAGTTTCCCGATTGTTTTTATCGTCTCGGGCTGGTCGTTGAAGCCGGGAATCACAGGAATCCGCACAATAATCGGCTTCCTTTTTTGGGCAATAAACCTGATATTGTCCAGAATAATTGGATTTTCTACGCCGGTAAATTCGTTATGTTTGGCAGAATCCGGATGTTTTATGTCGCACAGAAACAGATTTGTTTTATCCATTATCCGTTCAAGAACATCACGAGGAGCATAACAGGAGGTATCCACTGTCGTATGGATGTCCATAGCCCGGCATCGGGATAGTAATTCATACAAAAACTCCGGCTGGGCCAGGGGCTCGCCTCCGCAAAAGGTAACGCCGCCGCCGGACTGGTCAAAAAAGACAATGTCCTTGATAATTTCCTTCATAACTTCGTCGGCGGTTAGGGATTTGCCGACAAGCTCCATGGCTCCGGAAGGGCATTCGGTGACACATCTGCCGCAGCCGGTACACTTTTCCCAGGATATGCTTACTTTTTTATCTTGTATTTCGAGGGCTTTCTGCGGGCAGACTGCAACGCACCGGCCGCACTGAATGCACCGGCTGGGCCGATGCATAAGCTGGGGTTTGAAGGAAATCCCCTCGGGATTATGGCACCACAGGCAATGCAGCGGACAACCCTTAAAGAAAATAGTCGTGCGAATGCCGGGCCCATCGTTTATGGAGTACCGCTTGATATCGAAAATGATGCCTGTTGTATTTGCCATGACAGAGAGATTAAAATGTCAACAGTTGTTCTGAAATTGCATCGAGCAGATTGGCTTCATCGGCAGCCGCAATTTTCTGGCCGTTTTTATACAGGAAGCCTTTGCCGGTTCCCGCACATATTGCCAAATCCGCATCGGCGGCCTCGCCCGGCCCATTTACAACGCAGCCCATGACGGCAACACGAATCGGTTTGTTTGATTTCTGGAGCAGTTTGCGGACTTTTTTGGCCAGACCAACTACATCAATCTGGCACCGTCCGCACGTGGGGCAGACAATCAACTCCGGCTGCGATTGTTTATAGAGCCCGACCGACGCGAGAATCTTTTTGCCGGCCTCGATTTCCTGAACCGGATCGCCTGCAATACTGACACGAACGGTGTCGCCAATGCCTTCAGCCAGCAGTGTGCCGATTGCTACAGAGGAAGGCACCAGGGCATCTTCCAGCAACCCGGCATGGGTCAGGCCAATATGCACAGGGTAGTCGAACGTTTCACTGATGGCACGGTTGATTTCGATGGTACGAACCGTATCGGCGCTTTTGGCACTGAGCACCAGATTTTCAAATCCGTTTTGTTCGAACATCCGGACATAGCCCGTCAGCTCTTCAAGCATCAGCGTGACACGCTGATCCCGGCCGACATCGTGTTTCAAGTCCCGAATACTGGCTTCGTTGACCCCGATACGGATTGCATTGTGGTGCCGTTTGGCGCAATCAATAATCCGCATGATATCGTCTTTATTTTTCACGTTGCCCGGATTCAGACGAATCTTGGCCGCCCCGGCTTCAATAGCTTCAATGGCACGGTCGGGTGAGAAATGAATGTCCGCCACCAGCGGAATGGGGGATTTCTGAACAATTTTGCCAAAGGCTTCCGTATCCGCCCGCGTGGGGACGGCAATCCGTACCAGTCCGGCGCCGGCTTTGACGAGTTTCTGTATCTGTTTCAAACATCCGGCCACATCGGTCGTTTCCGTTTTCGTCATCGACTGAAGGACAATCGGATTGCCCCCGCCAATCCGGACTGAGCCGACGGTGGCTGTACGTGTCTGTTTTCGCATTCGTTTTATCCTTATTGTTATAAACAAATAATAATAATCGATCGGGGGGAATAAATCAAACTAAAAAAGCGGCCCATGTCTATCTGGAATGTATAGTACATGGCCGCTGTATTT
>JBDKVE010000143.1:0-5250 GCA_039679345.1 Anaerohalosphaeraceae bacterium | reverse complement strand
ATAGGAACGGTCAGGATGATTCTCTGGATATCTTCGCTGGTAATTTCAAATGGAAAAGCGATCCATTCGGATGAGTTCTGCATGGTAAACGACTGCGTATTGGAAAAAGAAAGTTCTTTATGGATCTGGTCGTATTGAACATAACGAAATGCGGACATGATTTCCAGGGGGATGATAATCGCTTCTGATAATCCGGCAGGCAGTCCGAAGAGGGTGATGTCGGCGCTGTAGTTTGAGAAGCAGCAGGGATAGTTCTCAAGCTTCAAGCTTCCGATGGTCAGGTTTTTCACGATGGCCAGGCCGGGGCTGTTTTGCTTATCGTCGCGGCCAAAAAAGAATACGGGTAATTGGTGTTGGTTGATGTGGACATCGGAAATCAGGACAATCGGAGAACAGCCGGTATCAAAAATCACCGGATAATCAGTTCCATTCAGTTGGCCTTTGACAATGGGCACGCCAAGGAATATTTGTTTCCATTCCCAGTAGGGCAGTACGACCGTATCATCGCAACGATAGTCTCGATTCCAGTGATAAGAAGTGACTCCATCTTCTTTTGTTTCGACGTGAATGTCGTAGTTATTGGGATCGAAGGTTGTCCAGTGTTCAGCGTTTTTGTGCGGAGTACGCGAAAGCTTTACCGGGCTGCATCCGGCCAGGAAAGGAAAAGACAAGGTCAGAACCACTAGGACCGCTTGCGTAGATTGCTTTATTTTCAGCATGGAAAATTGCTCCTAATATATATTTTATAATATGTGGCAAATATCCAGATTGTGTCAATCAAAAAACAGAATTTTGAAATTATTTTAAAAAAAGGATTGACTTTGCGAAAAAGTAGGACTAAATTAGTCATATATTAATAGTAAGCGGAGATGACAAGTGGATTTGATACGGCGAAATACAGATTATGCGTTAAGGCTGGCGGCGAACCTGGCACTGGAATATAATAACCAGTCAGCATTATCGGCCACGGTTCTTTCAAAAAAGAATAACGTACCCTATCCACTTACATGCAAATTACTCCAAAAGTTTCAACAGGCCGGGATTGTCAAAAGCACCATGGGTTCCAGGGGCGGTTTTCAACTGGCGCGTGACCCCAAAGAAATCAGCTTTCAGGCCCTGATTGAGACGATTCAGGGGCCGATCAGTGTTAATCGATGCCTGTTGGGGCCGCATTCGTGCCCAATGCAGGGGCACTGCCCGCTGCATCCGAAACTGGTTGGCCTGCAAAAAGAAATTGAACATCATCTGGCGACCACGACTCTGGCGGATGTGGCCGGGGCAAAACCCGCCGAGATGCGGACTTCGGGAGAGCAAAACCATGACTAAAGAACGCAATTCCGTACTGGACAGTGTGCTGGGGCAGGCCAAACCACTTGCCGGACTGATTGACTATGCCGCCGATTCGGTGGTCAGCAAGACGCTGCTGGATAAGCCGGTTGGGACAATTACGCTGTTTGCCTTTGACCAGGGGCAATCGCTCAGCGAACATACGGCCCCGTATCATGCGACGGTGCAGGTCGTTGACGGCAAGGGCATGTTTACCATCGGCGGCAAGGAAAATGAAGCCAAAGCCGGCGAAGTTCTGATTATGCCGGCCAATGTACCGCATTCGGTGTATGCATCGGAATGTTTCAAGATGTTGCTGATTATGATTCGAGCTTAATAGACGAAAACGATACAAGAAATAACGAAAGATATAAAAGATCTTTATCGAAAGGAGTACGAAAATGTTTTGTTATCAATGTGAACAGACGGCCATGGGCAAGGGATGCACGAAGATGGGTGTTTGCGGCAAAGACCCGGAGACGGCGGAATTGCAGGACTTACTGGTTTATGCAGCTAAAGGAATTGCGTTTTATGCCCATCGTCTGCGGGCCATGGGAGTTGTGGATAAACAAGCGGACTTGTTTGTGGTCGAGGCGCTGTTCAGCACGGTGACGAATGTGAACTTCGACCCCGTCCGTCTGGAGGCATTGATCGGCAAAGCCGGACAGATCAAGGATCGCCTGCAGGCCGAATACGCCAAAAAGGGCGGCTCAGATAAGCCGACCGATGCGGCCCAGTGGAAAGCTCCGAAGACTCGGGCCGAAATGCAGGCGCAGGCTCAGGCACTCAGTATTGCCAAAAAACTCGATACGCTGGGTGCGGATGTGGCTGGGTTGCAGGAATTGATTACCTATGGACTCAAGGGCACCGCGGCTTATGCCGACCATGCAAAGGTTCTGGGTAAAGAAGATGACGGTGCGTATGCGTTCTTTCATCAGTCGCTGGATTTTCTGACCGGTCCCAAGGCGACCGACGTCAATGAACTGGTTGGGATGGCGATGAAGGTTGGCGAGGTCAATCTTGGTGTGATGGGATTGCTGGACGCCGCCAATACCGGAACCTACGGACACCCCGAGCCGACCACGGTACGGGTGACGCCGGTCAAGGGCAAAGCGATTCTGGTATCCGGGCACGACCTGAAGGATCTGGAATTGCTGCTCAAGCAGACCGAAGGCCGCGGCATCAATGTCTATACCCACGGCGAGATGCTGCCGTGCTGTGCGTATCCGGGGTTGAAGAAATATAAGCACTTAGTCGGCAATTACGGCGGAGCGTGGCAGGATCAGCACAAAGAATTCGATGCATTCCCCGGTGCAATTCTGATGACGACCAACTGTATTCAGCGGCCCAAAGACAGTTATAAGGCCCGAATCTTTACGACGGGGCTAGTTGCGTGGCCGGGCGTGACGCATGTCGGCGATAAGAATTTCGAGCCGGTTATCAAGGCAGCGCTGGCGGAAAAGGGCTTTACGGCCAATGAGCCGGAAAAGACCATCACCATCGGCTTTGGGCATAATACTGTGATGGGTGTGGCCGGGGCGGTGATTGACGCGGTCAAGGCCGGCAAGATTAAACATTTCTTCCTGATTGGCGGCTGCGACGGGGCCAAGCCGGGACGGAATTACTATACCGACTTTGCACAGGCGGTGCCGAATGACTGCGTGATTTTGACACTGGCCTGCGGCAAGTACCGGTTTAATAAGCTGCCGTTCGGCGATATCGGCGGGATTCCGCGTCTGCTGGATATCGGTCAGTGCAACGATGCCTATTCGGCGATTCAGATTGCTGTGGCCCTGGCCAAGGCGTTCAACTGCGGCGTTAATGACCTGCCGCTGTCGATGGTGCTGAGCTGGTACGAACAGAAGGCCGTGTGTATTCTGCTGACGCTGCTGTACCTGGGCATCAAGAATATCAAGGTCGGACCGTCACTGCCAGCGTTCATCGGGCCGACTGTGCTGAATGTGCTGGTTGAGAAATTCAATATTGCCCCGACGACCACGGCCGAACAGGATCTCAAGGGGATTCTGAACAAGGCGGGATAATTTTATTGTAACATGAACCGGAGTCGGGGACCTGATTCTTCGATTTCCGACTCCGATGTTTTAACCTCTTTTTAATGAGAATAGTATGGCACTGCGAAACATAGTCAAAATCGATGAAAATAAATGCAACGGCTGCGGGCTGTGTGTCAATGCCTGTGCCGAAGGGGCCATCCAGATGGTCAACGGCAAGGCAAAGCTGGTCAGTGATGTCTATTGCGATGGCCTCGGGGCGTGCCTGGGGCATTGCCCGCAGGATGCGATTACCATCGAACAGCGTGATGCGGCCGAGTTTGACGAAAAGGCGACCCATGTATATCTTGAGCAGATGAAGGTCAAGGCCAAACCTGCCGTGCCGGCGGTGTCCAAGCCTGCGGGAGGCGGATTTGTCTGTCCGGGAATGCGGATGCAAAGCTTTGAGAAGAAAGCTCCCGCGGTCGCAATAACGGCTTCGACTCCGGCCGAGTCGCAGCTTGTCCAGTGGCCGGTGCAGTTGAAGCTGGTTTCGCCGATGGCGCCGTATTTTATGGAGTCGGATTTGCTGCTGGCGGCGGATTGTGTGCCGTTTGCGATGGGCGATTTTCATCAGACGCTGCTGAAAGACCACAGTGTTGCCATTTTCTGTCCGAAACTGGATGACTGCGGGGCATACGTGGACAAGCTGGCCCAGCTTATCAGTCATAACAAGCTCCGCAGTCTGACGGTGGTACACATGGAAGTGCCATGCTGTTCAGGGGTTGGCCGGATTGCCCAGGCGGCCATTGCTCAGGCGGGGGTTCCGATGGAGTATGAAGATATTACCATCAGCCTGCAAGGGGAGATTCTCCGGCGGGAAAAAATTCAGTGCGGGTAAGAAATTTCAGGTTTTGAGAAGGTTTTTGAGGTGGAAATGTAAATATTTGAAAATAAAAGACATAGGGCGATTTTTAATCAAGGCGGTTCTGCAATGCAGGGCCGCCTTTTTGCTTTTGTCGAAAAATTTTATTGACGCCTTTGTATTACAGTTGTAATATTACAAATGTAATATATGGAGGTGCTCAATGAAGATTAAGATTTCACAAGCGGAATGGGTCGTGATGGAGGTTCTGTGGCGGCAGACGGAAGCTACGGCCAATCAGGTCGTCGAGGCCCTCTCGAATGAATCGGATTGGAATGAAAAGACGATTCGGACACTCCTGAATCGGTTAGTCAAAAAGAAAGCGGTTGTGTTTGAAAAACTCAACCGGGAATATCTGTATCGTCCGGCCCTGTCGCGGGAGGAGTGTGTTCAGGAAGAGACACACAGTTTTCTGGAGCGGATTGGCCGGGCGGGGCTGGCCCCGGTGCTGGCTGCATTTCTGGAGCGGCATCATCTGTCCGAGCAGGAACTCAGGGAGCTCAAAGCCATTCTTGATCAGAAGGAGGCCAAACCATGAACCCGTCTATGATTATTGAAGCCATTGGAGGTATGCTGCTGCGCAATACCCTGGCCGGGGCGATCTTGATTTGTCTTGTATTGACGGCCAGAAGTCTGTTTCGTAATCGCATTTCCCCGCAATGGATGTTCTGGCTGTGGATGCTGGTGATTCTGCGATTTGTCACGCCGTGGTCGATTCCCAGCCCGGTGAGCCTGCTGAATCTGCTCGAACCCGCGAAGGCGTCGGTCATGCCGCTGCTGGATAGACAGGACTCGACGGTTTACCGCAGTCCGGCAGAAACCGCAGCGGTACCGACATTAATCGATACGCCGATGATAACACTGCCGGCAAACAGTCCGGCTCAGCAGAATGCTGCACCCGAATTCACGCTTTCTTTGAGTATGATTCTGACTCTGATTTGGCTGTCTGGTGCGGGATGTGTTGCGATATTTATTCTGATTCAAAGCCTGTATTTCTGGGTGGTCATC